>DASQQQ010000276.1:0-5779 GCA_035643355.1 Actinomycetota bacterium
CTGCCGGAAGAGCCGATGGGCCTCGTCCGTGCGCCCCGACATCGCGTAGTTGTCGGCCAGCCAGAAGCTGCAGGGGAGGAAGGCGCCTTCGTCCTCGTTCATGCCGTCCACCGACCCCTGAGGATCGGGCGCGTAGCGACGGACGAAGCCGTCGAGCATCAGTTCGCGCTCGACCGCCTCCACCGTGCCTCGCACCCGTGGATCGTCGGGGGGCAGGAACCCGACCAGGGGGACCATCAGCAAGGATGCGTCGATCTCCTTCGAGCCGTAGAACTGGACGAACGCGTTCTTCTCGGCATCGAACCCCTGGTCGCACACCTCCTGGTGGATCCGGTCGCGCAGCGCTCGCCATCGGTGGATCTCCGGTGAGTCCGGAGCGAAGCGCTCGGCGTCGCGGATCCCGCGGTCCATGGCCACCCAGGCCATGACCTTGGAGTGCGTGAAGTGGCGCCGAGGACCGCGGACCTCCCAGATGCCCATGTCGGGCCGATCCCAGTCCGACTCGAGGAACTCCAGGAGCTTCAGCTCCAGCTCCCAGGTCCAGCCGGAGTGGTCCATCCCGGCCTGGCTGGATTGATGCAGCAGATCGAGGACCTCCCCGTAGACGTCGAGCTGGAACTGCTGGTGCGCGGCATTACCGATCCGGACGGGCCCCGACCGTTCGTAACCGGACAACCAGGGGACATCGAACTCCGTGAGGCGACGCTCGCCCGCAGGTCCGTACACGATCTGGAGCTCCGAGGGCTTGCCGGCCACCGCCCGCAGCAGCCAATCGCGCCAGGCGGCCGCCTCCTGCTCGTAGCCCGCGGTGAGCAGCGAGTACAGGGTGAAGGTGGCGTCCCGCAGCCAGCAGAACCGGTAGTCCCAGTTGCGCGATCCGCCGAGCCGCTCGGGCAGGGAGGTGGTGGGCGCGGCCATGATGCCGCCGGTGGGGGCGTACGTGAGGGCCTTCAGCGTGATCAGGGAACGGATCACCGCATCGCGGTACTCGCCCTCGTAGCGGCAGCGCGAGGCCCACGCCTGCCAGAAGTCGACCGTCGCGTCGATCGCCATCAGGGGATCCACCGGCTCGGGGACCGGCTCGTGCGAGCGGAACCAGGTGAGGACGAACGGGATCCGATCCCCCGGCTCTACGCTGAAGTCGGCCACCGTATGGAAGTCCCGGCCCTCGGTCGGCACCGGGGTGCGCAGGTCGACCGCGTCGGGGCCGGCCACGGCCTCCAGCAGGCCATGGTCCATGCGGCGCACCCAGGGGACGATGGATCCGTAGTCGAAGCGCATCGTGAGATCCATGCGCATCGGGACCCGGCCGCTCACCCCCTCCACCAGGCGGACCAGGTTCAGCTCCCGGTCGCGGAGCGGCATGCAGTCGACCAGCCGCACCACGCCCTCGGACGTGTGGAACGTGGTCTCGAGCACCAGGGTGTCCCGTCGGTACCGCCGCTCCACGCGGGTGACGTCACCGACGGGCGCGATCTTCCAGCGGCCGTTCTCCTCATCACCCAGGAGGGAAGCGAACAGAGCACCGGAGTCGAACCGGGGGAGGCAGAGCCAGTCCACCGATCCGTCCAGACCCACCAGGGCGGCGGTGTGGGTGTCCCCGATGATCGCGTAGTCCTCGATGCGCACCGTCCGGAATCCTATCTGGGCTCCGCGGTTCCGCCCGGGTCGGCGGTTCGGGCCGGCGGCCCTACCTTGCCCCATATCCCACCGCTGCGATAGGATTTGCACCTGCGATGATCAGGACACGGTGCCGCGGGCTCGTTGGGGCGATGATCCCCTGCCGGTGCTGCTGTCCCATGGTGCCCGAAGCGGGCCGCTAGATCCCGCTACGGGCACCGCGACCGGCCACCATCCGTCCGTCCCTCACCGGAGGTCATCCCGTGAACGCCATCACCACCACCGTCGATGCCCGGGGCCAGTCGTGCCCGGGCCCGCTCGTCTCCTTGGCCCGGGCCCTCAAGGAGGCTCGCGCCGGCGATCTGCTGGAGCTGCTGGCCACGGACCCGGGATCCAGGTCCGACGTCCCCTCGTGGGCGCGGATCTCGGGCAATGAGTTGCTCGAGGCCACGCAGGAGGGCGACGTGTTCCGCTACGTGGTGAGGAAGGCATGAGCGGAAGCGATCGGCCCCAGCCGGAGGCGACCGCCCTCCGCGAGCTCATCGATCAGGCGCTGGCCGAACGCGAGCGAGAGGACGCCGCGGGACGCAACAAGATCACCATGGTGGTCTGGGACGGGCATCTGGACCGGGTCTGGCCGGCCCTGATCCTCGGCACCACGGCGGCCGCCAGCGGTATGGAGGTATCGATCTTCTTCACGTTCTGGGGGCTGTTCCCCCTGGTGAAGGAGAACAAGCGGCTCACCGGGAAGGAGTGGATGACCAAGGCGCTGTCCCTGATGAACCCGGGGAGCCTGAAGCGCGCGAAGCTCAGCCGCTACCAGTTCGGGGGGGCGGGGCCATGGATGCTGTCGAAGGTGGCCGAGCGTTACAAGACGCCGCACCCCACGGAGCTGCTGCAGCTGGCACAGGACATGGGGGTTCGGTTGCTGCCCTGCCAGATGACGATGGATCTGATGGGCGTGAACCGGGAGGACCTGATCGACGGGCTCGAGGAGCCGATCGGGGCAGCCACCGCGCTGCTCGAGATGAAGGGCTCCGCGATCCAGCTGTTCATCTGATCGGGAACCACCGGCATGGCGGGGGGGAGCCGCCGGGACCGCAAGCGGCTCCCCCCCAAAAGAGCCCCCGGGCTCACATCCCGATCTCGACGCGGACCTTGGCGAAGCGCTCCATCTGGAGCGGGATGCCCTCGCCCACGGTCAGCAGGTCGACCCGCGGGTGCTCCATCACCAGGGTCATCTTGGTCATGAGCGCCCGGTAGGTCTCATCCTCCATGAGCTTGAAGATCGCCGGAGCATCGCCCTTGATCAGGTGGAAGCCCAGGTCCTCTTCGAGGTCGCTGGTCGACAAGAAGAACGGCTCGAAGAAGGTGATCTCTCCCTTCGAGAGCCGCTCCGTGAAGAACGCCTCACCCTCCGCGAACAGCTCGACCGCCTCGGTCTCCCGGCCGGGCACGATCTTGCCGTAGCGGATCAACAGACCGATCTCCATGTCGTTCCCTCCCCGAACGTCAGCAGCGGTCGACCTCCGGTCGAGATGGCTCGGTCACCTCCCTCATCCCACCGGGAACCGGACCGCGTACCACCCATCCGAACCCTCGGTGAGCCGCCGGTCCAGGGGCGCTGGTCCCACGGCTCTCGGGACCGCCCTGCGATGGCCCCCGACCTGTCCTGAGCGGATCAGGTCCCAGAGGCGGAGAAGTGCATGTAATCCTTGCCCGAGGACCAATGCCCGCCCCACCCCCATCCGATGGCGGCGAAGGCGCGCACGACCACGTCCCCGTCATGGATCATGCCGGGAAGCTCCCGGCTGCGGTCCCGATAGGCCCGAGCGATGTGGTTGCGGACGAAGCCGTCGGCGGCCACGTAGGGGTTCTGGATCGGGTTGATGTCGATGGCCAGCCCGAAGGCGTGCTGGGAGATGATGGGCCCGGCGCCGGCTGGCGTGACCACTGGGCGGCAGTTGAACGCGGCGGTCCAGTCGCGACGGTCGTTCGGATCCTCGTGGCCCGGTCGGTACCGGGCGGCCAGGTGGAGCCGCCGGATCGGGAACCGGGCCCGGAACAACCGGCGGAAGACGCCCACGATCGGCTGGGCCACCGCGGCGTCGACCACGAGTGGGCCCTCGTGGACCCGCCCATCGAACCCCCAGTACCGCAGGCTCAGCAGCCGGAGGCTGGACAGGGGCACGGGACAGCCCGGGTGCCAGGTGGTGCCGCGCATCTCGGCGGCGAGCTCGGGAGGTAGCCGCGAGATCGCTCCCCTGAACCGGGCGGCCATCGCCGGTGTGACCGATGGCGTCGGGGAGTCGGTACCGGGGGCCGAGGGGCCCGATGGAGTCCGTTGGGCGGATGGGGTTCGCTCGACGGATGGTCGGCCACCCGGCGCGCCACCCGTGGCGGAGGTGCAGGCGGCGAGCAGGACCAGCACCGTGGCCGCCCCGAGCAGGCGGCTCCGCGTCACGGGAGGTACTGCTCCTGGATCTTCACGACCTGCCCTTCCCGGATCCACAGCCAGTAGGGGGAGGTCGGGCCCCGGTAGGTGCCCGCGGGGTCGGGGTGGGCAAAGCCGTCGGCGAACGCGGCCAGGTCTCCCCGGAAGTACGTCTGGCAGCAGCTCTTCCAGTCGAGCATCCGCAGTCGCACGTGGGGGGCGAGGACCAGCGTCCGGAGCTTCGGGTTGTCGTTCAGGATGTAGTAGTCGTTCGGTGGTGGGTACTCGTCCCCGTGATCCTGCGCGGCCTGCGACGCCGCGTCACCGGTCAGGAAGTACGCGAGGTCCAGCACGAGGGCGTGGGGCTCGACCGACAGGTCCACCGAGTGGACGAACCCGAAGTGTTTCCCATCCTCCAAAGCGGCGGGGGTGGGGCTGGGCGTGGACGCGGTGGCCGACGGTATGGACGGCGACGCGTCGGGTATGGATGCGACGGCGGACGAGCTCGGGGAGATCGCTGACGGGGCCGGGGTGGACCCGGTCGCCGAGGGGCCCGACGCGGAGGGGCCGCCGCCCCGGGCGCAGGCGGAGACCAGGAGCACCAGCAAGAGCGGCGGCAACGAGAACGGCGGGCGGCGACGCATCGGTTCCCTCCTCGTAGGGCCCATCGTCGGCAGTCTCCCACGGGCGGTGGGCCGACTCGTGCATCCGGCCGACCCATTGGTCCTGGGAGGGATGATCCCCCCGGCTCGGTCGCCCGCCCGGTGGCTGCCGGCCGGGGCATATAGTTCGTGACGCTAATTAGCTTTGCGAACTATACTGGGCGTATGGCCCACACCGCGACCGCACCCGATCTGACCGAGCTGGCCTCGCGCCTGCGGCTGAGCGTCACCCGCCTGGCCCGCAAGCTGCGCCAAGAGGCCCAGTACGGCATCTCGCTGACGCTGCTCTCGACGCTATCGGCCATCGATCGCGCCGGGCGCATCACGATCGGCGAACTGTGTGCCGCCGAGCAGGTCCAGCCACCCACCACCAGCCGTGCCGTGGCCGGCCTGGAGGAGGCGGGCCTGGTCTCGCGCCAGCACGATCAGCACGATCGCCGGGTGTCGTGGCTCCACGTGACCCCCGAGGGACGCAAGCTCCTCCAGCGCAGCCGCCGACGCAAGGAAGCCTTCCTGGCCAAGCGGCTCCGGGAGCTGGAGCCGGCGGAGATCGAGGTCCTCGAGCACGCCGCCGGGATCCTGGAGGAGCTGGTGGAGGGAGCCCAGTGACGCGGGTGGGCCTGGCGGTCCACCGCACCTTCCACGCCGTCTCCCACTCGCGGAACTTCCGGTTGTTCTTCGCTGGGCAGCTGATCTCGGTCACGGGGACCTGGATGCAGTCGGTGGCCTCCGCGTGGCTGGTCCTCAAGCTGACCGGTAGCGGGGTGGCGCTGGGCTTCCAGACCGCGCTGAACTTCGGTCCCGTCCTGTTCCTGGCCGCCTGGGGCGGTCTGCTGGCCGACCGGTTGGACAAGCGCAAGATCCTCCTGGGGACCCAGAGCTCGTTCGCGGTGCTCGCGCTCGCCCTGTGGGCGTTGGTGGCCACCGGGACCGTGCAGCTCTGGCACGTCTACGTGCTCTCCGCCCTCCAGGGGGTGGTGACCTCCTTCGACAACCCCACCCGGCAGAGCTTCTACGCGGAGATGGTGGGGCAGCGCGACCTGTCGAACGCGGTGAGCCTGAA
>DASQQQ010000277.1:0-6892 GCA_035643355.1 Actinomycetota bacterium
GCCCCGATCGCCGCGAACGTCACCGCTCCCAGCACCACCTGCATCGCCACCAGGAAGGCGCCCGCCGCCTGCACCCCGCCCCCGACCAGCGCCGCCCCCGACACCGCCCAGGCCACCGCGAACACCAGCCCCAGGGCGGCCAGATCGGCCGCCAGCAGCATGGTGGGCCGGAGCCGCCCTCCCAGGACCAGCTCCCCGTGCCCCGTCTCCTCCTCGCCCCGGAGCAGCTTCGTGGCCGCCAGCAGTCCCCAGATCGCCACGATCACGACCACCGGGCCGCCGTACCGCCAGGCCACGAAGCCGCCGAGGGTGTCCAGGTTGACGGCCTTGCCGTTGAGGGCCTGGAACGCCGGGTTCGCGCCGATCTGCGCCGCGATGATCATCCGGGACTGCAGGCTCGGGTAGGCGTTCTGGTATCCCTGGGTGATGGCGACGGCGCCCACCCCCAGGACCCCGGTCCACGCCAGCGCCTGCTTCCAGAGCAGCCGCAGGGCCAGCCGGAACGCGGCCGGACGGCCCGAGCCGTTCACCCCTCGTCCCCGTAGTAGGTCAGGAAGACCTCCTCCAGCGAGGGCTCTCGCGCGGTGATCTGAGCGACCTCGTGCGTGGCCAGCGCCTTGATGAGCGGATCGGCACTCCCCCGGACCTGGACCCGCGCCGTGCCGTCCTCCACCCTCACGGCCGTCACCCCGGGGATCTGGGTCAGGTCGGGGACCGAGCCATCGAAGCGCACCTCGACCTCGCGGGCCGACATCGCGCGCAGCGACTCCAGCGTCCCCAGGTCCGCCAGCCGCCCCTGCCGCAGGATCGCGACCCGGTCGCACACGGCCTCGACCTCCGAGAGGATGTGCGAGGACAGGAAGATCGTCTGCCCGTGTTCCCTGGCCTCGCCCACGCACCCCCGGAAGGTCATCTCCATCAACGGGTCCAGGCCGGCGGTGGGCTCGTCGAGGATGAGGATCTCGGCCCTGGTCATCAGCGCCGCGATGAGCCCGACCTTCTGCCGGTTGCCCTTCGAGTACGAGCGGCCCTTCTTGGACGGGTCGAACTCGAAGCGCTGGCACAGCTCGTCGCGGTAGGCCGGGTCGACGCTGCCGTGCAGCGCGCCGAGGAGGTCGAGCATCTGCCCGCCGGTGAGCTGCGGCCACACGGCGAGCTCGCCCGGGACGTACGCCAGGCGCGCATGCAGCTCCACGGTATCGGCCCAGGGGTCAAGACCGAGGATGCTGGCGGTGCCGGCGGTCGGTCGCAGGAGCCCCAGGAGGAGCCGCGTCGTGGTGGTCTTGCCGGCGCCGTTCGGACCCAGGTAGCCGAGCACCTCACCGCGCTCGACCCCCAGGGTGAGGTCGTCCAGAGCCACGGTGGCCCCGAAACGCTTCGTCAGCCCCTCGGTACGGATCACCGCGTCCACGCTCACCCCCGCAGCAGGCGACCGGGGGCAGCTTACGAGGCACGACGGCGGGCTGCTTGCCCGGGCTCCGTCGCTCCCCTACGCTTGACGAACACATGTTCGATGCACTCGGTCGACTGAACCCCGCCCAGCGCGACGCCGTGGAGCACCCGGGAGGACCGCTGCTGGTGGTGGCGGGCGCCGGCAGCGGCAAGACCTGGACGCTGGCCTGCCGGGTGGCTCGCCTGGTGGAGCGCGGCGTGCGGCCCGAGCGGATCCTGCTGCTCACCTTCACCCGCCGGGCCGCCCGCGAGATGCTGAGCCGCGCAGAGCGGCTCACCGGCGACGGGACGCTCGGGCGCGTGTGGGGCGGGACGTTCCACGGCCTCGGGAACCGGCTGCTGCGGATCCACGGTCGCCCGATCGGCGTCCCCGCGGACTTCACCGTGCTCGACCGCACCGACACGGCCGACCTGATGGACCTGATCCGGGGCGAGCTGGGCCTGGGCCAGGGGAAGCGACGGTTCCCGCGGAAGGAAACGCTCGCCGACATCTACTCGCGGACCGTCAACGCGCAGGAGCGGCTGAGCGCCGTGCTCGAGCGCGACTTCCCCTGGTGTGCGGACCAGGTCGAGGGGATGCGCTCGATCTTCGAGCGCTACACGGAGCGCAAGCGCGCACAACGGTGTCTGGACTACGACGACCTCCTGGTCTACTGGCGGGCGCTGTCCCTGGCGCCGGGTGCCGGTGCGCGGATCGCCGGGATGTTCGAGCACGTCCTGGTCGACGAGTACCAGGACACCAACGCCCTGCAGGCCGACATCCTGGAAGCCCTCAAGCCCGACGGGGAGGGACTGATGGTCGTGGGCGACGATGCCCAATCGATCTACTCGTTCCGCGCGGCCACGGTCCGCAACATCCTGGAGTTCCCGGCGCGATTCCCCGGGACCACGATCGTCCGGCTCGAGCAGAACTACCGCTCCACGCAGCCCATCCTGGACGCCACGAACGCGGTGATCGCGCTCTCGCCCCAGCGGCACGAGAAGACCCTGTGGTCCGAGCGCGCGACCGGGGCCCGCCCACGGCTGCTCACCTGTCTCGACGAGCCCGACCAGTCCGAGGCCGTGTGCCGGGCCGTGCTCGAGAACCGTGAGCGCGGCGTGCTCCTCAAGGATCAGGCCGTGCTCTTCCGGGCCGCGCACCACAGCGACCTGCTTGAGGTCGAGCTCTCACGCCGGAACGTCCCCTTCGTGAAGTACGGCGGCCTGGCGTTCATGGAGTCGGCGCACGTGAAGGACGCCCTCGCGGTCCTCCGGCTCCTGGACAATCCCCGCGACGAGGTGAGCTGGTTCCGCGTCCTGCAGCTGCTCGACGGCGTGGGGCCGGCCACGGCCCGGCGGCTGATGGTGGTGCTGGGGGTGGTAGGCGAGGACCCGAGCGGCCGCTCACCGCTGGCCGCCCTGCTCCAGCTCGATCTGGCCGTCCCCGCGCCGGCCCGGCCCGAGCTCGAGGACCTCCGGGGCGTGGTGCGCGACTGCGCCGACGACGTCCCGCCATCCGTCCAGCTCGAGCGCGTCCGCCGGTTCCTCGAGCCGATCCTGGCCCGCCGTTACGATCGTCCCGACGCGCGCCTGCGCGACCTCGAGCAGCTCGAGCAGCTCGCCGTCGGCTACCCCACGCGCGAGCGGTTCGTCACCGACCTCACGCTCGACCCGCCATCGGCCACCGGCGACCTGGCCGGGCCGCCGCTGCTGGACGAGGACTACCTCGTGCTCTCCACGATCCACTCGGCCAAGGGCGGCGAGTGGGACGTGGTCCACGTGATCCACGCCGCGGACGGCATGATCCCCTCGGACATGGCCACCGGGGATCGGGATCAGATCGAGGAGGAACGGCGGTTGTTCTACGTAGCGCTGACGCGGGCCCGGGACGAGCTCCGCGTGTACGCGCCGCTCCGGTACCACCGGCGCAACCGGGGGCGCGAGGATCGTCACCTCCACGCCCAGCTCACGCGGTTCCTCCCGCCGGCCGTGCTCGACCGGTTCGAGCGGCGGACCACCTCCTCCGATCCGGACCGTGCCCCCGGCGGGGCCGTCACAGTCTCGTCCAGCGGTCCGGGCTCGACCTCGGCAGGGATGGACGGCACACCTGCCGAGGTCGACCGCTTCCTGACCGGGCTCTGGGCTCTTCAGTCGGGTCCAGACTAGCGGGCTCCGGAGGCGTGGCCGAGAGCCGTTCCCGCACCCGGCCGCCGAGAGCGCCTCAGCGGTCCGGTCGGGATCGGCCGGCGCGTCGCCGGACACCTCCTTCCGTCGGCGGCTTTCCCCCACGCCGAACGGGCGCCGAGCAGCGGATCGTGATCGGGGTGTCCTCCCGCATCCCCCGCCGCGCCGCCCGGCGCACCGCGCCGATCGCCACGCTCGCCTGTAGCACCAGCGGCGGGACGGCCACGGGGATGGAGGCGATCTGCGGATCGTCCACCTGGACCCCGAGCTTGGTCACCCGCCGGGGGCTCGTCACCACGAGCTCGACCAGGACCTCTCGCCCTGATAGACCCTGGGCGGCGCCGGCGCTCGACCCGGATGCCGCGTACCATCCGGCCGGGCAGCACCAGGCCGGCCACCGTGACTCCGGACAGGATCGACGCCAGCACCAGCAGCCACCCGGCCTGCACGCTGGTGCCCACCACGAACAGCAGGAGCACGCCCGGGAGCAACCGATCGGTGGCCCAGGACGGCCGGCGCCAGCGACTTCACGTCATCGGGAAGGAGGAAGGTCCGTCCTTCGCTCACCGCCCGGGCCGGGAGCACCGGCCGGCGGTCCTCGATGGCATGCCGGTGGTACACGGAGATGCCGGTGAGGTCGGAGGGCAGCAGGTCCGGCGTCGCCTGGACCCGGCTGAAGGTGCCCTCGATCGATGCCGCGATGGTCCGCGCCAGCTCGTCTTGCCGGTCCCCGGGACGCCCTGGAGGAGCAGTTGCCGCCGGCGAACAGACAGATCACCGCGGTCCTCCAGGAACTGCCGACCGGCGCTCGCGCGCTCCACGTTGTCGACCACGCGACGAAGCGCTGCCGAGGTTCGTGCCAGATCGGATGCGGTGGTGGGCATCCCCCCGCTTCGCATCGACGGGCCCCCATGCTGCTCGAGCAAGCGTGCCCGTCCGTCGGCGCCATCAGGGCATCTCGTGCATCTGCTCATCCCACCGATCAGCCGGTAGCCTGTACCGCGATGCGGGTCGTCCGGACCGACGACGTGACGGCGTTCTTGGACCTGGCCGGTCCGCTCCTTCGGCGCGACGAGGCCCGCAACAACCTCGTCCTGGGGCTCGTGGCCTCCATCGTGGCGGATCCCCGAGCCCACGAGGAACACGACGCCTGGATCGCGCTGGACCCCGGCCCGGTGGCGGCTGCCATCCGGACGCCGCCACGGCAGCTCCTCGTAGCCGACGCGGCCGAGCCCTCCGCGATCGAGCCTCTGGTCCACGCGATCGCCGAGGACGCTCCCACCCTGCCGGGTGCCACCGGCAACCGGCCCACGATCGACGACTTCGGGCAGGCCTGGACCCGGACCACCGGCCGCGTCGCGCGGGTCGGCTCCGACCTCACCGTCTTCGCCCTCCGACGGGTGGCCGAGGTCCACCGGGCTCCCGGCTCCATGCGTGCGGCGGTGCGCGAGGACCGGGATCTCCTCGTGGCCTGGCTCCGCGAGTTCACCGCCGAGGCACCCCTCCCGGACGAGATCGTGGCCAACGAGCTCGAGACGTTCCTGGAGGGACGGCTCGAGGCCCGCAACGCGGGCTACCGGCTGTGGGAAGCCGACTCCCGGCCGGTCTCGCTGGCCGGCTTCATCGGGCCCCGGCAGGACGGCGCCCGCATCGGACCGGTCTACACGCCGTCCGAGCATCGCGGCGCCGGCTACGCGCGGAGCCTCCTGGCCGAGTTGGCCCGAGAGCTGCTCGATCGCGGGTATCACGCCTGCTACCTGGCGTCCGACGACGACAACCGGGCCGCCACCGCCCTCTACACATCGGTGGGCTTCGAACCGGTCGCCCATGCCGCGATGATCGTGTTCGAGCGGTCATCTCCGGCGAGCTGACCCTCCCGCGGCCCTCGCCACCGCGCCCAGGTGATGGGCCGGGATCAGCCCTTCTTCAGGTCGCTCAGGATCTCCCGGGCGGCGTTCGCTCCCGGTCCGCCGGTCACACCGCCGCCCGGATGGGCGCCGGAGCCGCACAGGTACAGTCCGTCCACGCCGAACCGGTACCGCGCGTGCCCCAGCAGGGGTCGCCAGGCGAAGAACTGGTCGAGGCCGGGCTCCGCGTGCAGGGGGTGGCCCTCGGTGAGCCCGTACTCGGCCTCGAGGTCGAGCGGCGTGAGCACCTGGGTGGCTGTCACCAGCTTGGAGAACCCTGGCGCGTACCGCTCCAGCGTGTCCACGACCAGGTCGCCCACGCGCTTGCCCTCTGCCTTCCAGTCGCCGGCGCGGAGCGCGTACGGCGTCCACTGGACGATCACGCTCACTACGTGCCTGCCCGCGGGCGCCAGCGTGGGATCCGAGAGCGAGGGGATCGTGAGCTCCAGGAACGGCTCCTCGCTGATCCGTCCGTACTTGGAGGCATCGAAGGCCCGCTCCAGGTGATCGACGCTCGGAGCGATCACGATGCGTCCGCGCAGCAGCTCCAGCTCCTCGGCCCCTACGAAGGTCGGCAGCTCCGAGACCGCCAGGTTCACCTTCGAGACCACGCCCGGCGTTCGGATGTTCTTCGCCCGCCAGACCAGGTGCGGCCCAAGCACCACCGGGTCCACCAGGGTGGTCAGGGTGCGCTTGGGGTCGGCGTTCGAGATCACGGCCGTGGCTCGGATCTCCTCCCCGGTGGAGAGGACAACGCCCACGGCACGATGCTCCTCGAGCAGGACCCGGACGACCTCGGCGCCGGTCCGGATCTCGGCGCCGAAGGATCGGGCCGCATCGGCCAGCGCCTGGGCCAGCGCCCCGGGCCCGCCCCGGGACTGGGTGGACTGCCCCGCGGCCCCGCCGTCGTTGCCGGCCGAGTCCGAGAGCAGCAGGAAGGCCGTCCCCGCCGACCACGGGCCCATCGCCGCGTACAGCACCGCGCGCGAGGCGATCGCGCCGCGCACGGCGTCGCTCTCGAAGTCCTCGGCCACCAGGTCGGCCACCGCCATCGGCAGCACCCGCGTGGTCTCACGCGACGCCTTCTTGCCCAGGTCTCGGAACGCCTTCCCGGCGCGCAGGCCGGTGAGCAGGTCGGCGAAGGTCAGGTTCTTCACGTCGGGCGGGGTGGCCACGTTCAGGTAGGTCAGGAAGCTCGCCACGGAGCGCACCCGCTTGTCGAACCCCGGATAGGCTGCGGCGTCGTGCGCCGACCGGGACCGCAGCTCCTGCGCCGTCCGGACCGGATCTGCCCACAGCGTGAGGGCCGAGCCGTCGGGCTGGGGTGCGAACACCCGGACCGCCGGCTCGATCGGCGTGAACCCCAGCCG
>DASQQQ010000278.1:0-2923 GCA_035643355.1 Actinomycetota bacterium
GAGGTGGGCCCCGGATCGACCAGGACCAGGTCCGCGTCCGCTCCCGGCGCGAGCGTTCCCTTCCGCGGCCACAGGCCGTAGCGGCGGGCCGGGCCCTCGGCGTACGCCCGCACCACGTCCTCGAGGGCCAGCTTGCCCCGCAGCGCGGCGTCGATCAGCAGCGGCAGAGTGGTGTCCAGGCCGGGCAGGCCGAACGCAGCCTCCCAGATGCCCTGGGCCTTCTGCTGACGGGTGGCGGGGGCGTGGTCGGTCGACACGTGGGTGAGCACGCCGCTGCGGAGCCGGTCCCACATGGCGTCCTCGTCGGCGTCGGTACGGGCTCTGGCCGGCGGCGTGAACTTGCGGAACGCTCCCTTCTCCAGCACCTCGTCCTCCCGCAGGAGGAAGTACTGCGGGCAGGCCTCGGCGGCCACGTCGGCCCCGGCCGCACGCTCGGCGGCGATCCGATCCGCCACCGCGGGATGGCTCACGTGGGCGATCGTGGCGTGGGCCCCGGTGATCCCGGACAGCAGGGCGGCGACCTGGGTGGCGACCAGCTCGGCCTCCCGCGACCGCCACTGCAGCAGCACCGCCCCGTCGTCGCGGCCGGCCTTCCGGAGCGCCCGTTCGGCCTCGCCGGTGATGGTGTCGTCCTCGCAATGGATGAGCGCCGCGGCGCCAGCCCGGGCCAGGTCCTCGAGCGCCGCCAGGAGGTGGGCGGCGTCAAGGCCGGGGACCCCGTGGGTGGTGCAGGTGAAGATCTTGAAGAAGGCCACCCCGGCGGCCCAGAGCTCGCCCAGCCTCCCGATCTGGTCGGGCCAGACGTGGGCGGCCAGGCCGTAGTCCACGTGACTCCGGCTCCGCAGGTGCCACCGCTTGCGCTCCAGCTCCTGCACCGTCCGGACCGGGTGGCCGTGGGTGTGCTCGACGATGGTGGTGACCCCGTGCACCGCGGCAGCCGCGGTCCCCGTGGGAAAGTCCTCCCGCTCGGTTGCGCCCGGATCCATCAGATGAACGTGGGTGTCCACCATTCCGGGCAGCAGGTACAGGCCGGTGGCATCCACGGTGGTGGCGGCATCACGCCGCTCGGGCGAGACCGCCGCCACTCGTCCCTGGTGGACGTAGAGGTGCAGCCGGGCCCGTCGCGACGGGCCCACCACCGTGGCCCCGTGGATGCCCAGGTCGAACTCGCTCATGCCACCGGGGAGGAACGCCGCTGGCGGATTCGGGCGAGCATGCCGGGCAGCTTCAGGAAGGTTCCCCAGAGGCCCTCCCGCGCGAACAGCACCGTCAGCACGAACACGACACCGAGCAGGGTGACCCACCGGGTCACGTGGATGCTCACGTACAGCTGGATGAACACCACCACACCCGCTCCCACCAAGGGTCCCCACAGCGTGCCCAGGCCTCCCACGATGGCCATCATCACGATGATGCCGTTGTGTGAGAAGTCGATGGAATTGGGCGTGACGTACAGGTTGTAGAAGGCGTACAGGATCCCGGCCACCCCCGCCAGGGAGCTGGAGATGACGAAGGCCAGGTACTTGTGCAGCGACACGTTGTATCCCAGGGTGCGCATGCGCTGCTCGTTGTCCCGGATGCCCTGCAGGCTCAGCCCGAACGGCGAGCGCACGATGGCCCACAGCAACGTCTCGCAGAGCAGGAAGATCACCAGTACGAAGTAGTAGAGCGTGTTGGGGGTGTTCAGGTCGAAAGGCCCCAGGACGGGCAGCGAGTTCACCGAAAGGCCGTTGTCGCCACCGCTCACACTCACCCACAGCAGTGCCAGACCCCACACCAGCTGGCTCAGGGCCAGGGTCAGGATGACGAACGTCAGGTCCCGGACCCGCACCGCCACGACCCCGAGGATTCCAGCGGCCAGCAGCACCGCGGCCAGGGCGATGGGGATCGCCATGTTGGGGCTGATGTGGTGGTTCGTGGCGATGGCGATCCCGTAGGCGCCGATCCCCAGGAAGGCGGCGTGTCCCAGGGAGACCAGCCCCGTATAGCCGGCCATCAGGTCGAGGCTGGTGGCCAGCAGGCCGAAGATCAGGATGTTGAGGGCCAGGGAGGCCGTGAAGGTGGATCCCCGCTGGGGGATCCATGCCGCCACGCCGATGAGCACCAGGATGGCCGCCGCCTTGGGCCATCGGGTGCTCCGGACCAGCTGCCGGGCTTGTACGGTGGTCACGTGGTGGATCTCCGCCCGAACAGACCCTGAGGACGCCACAGCAGGATGATGGCCATGGGCGCGAACAGCGAGAAGTAGGCCAGTTCGGGGAAGTAGGCCTTGCCGTAGCTGTCGATGAGCCCCACCAGCAGGCTCCCAGCGATCGCTCCCTGCAGGGTCCCCAGGCCCCCGATGATCACCACCACCAGGGCGAAGGTCAGGATCTCCGAATCAGCTCCCGGGTACAGGTTCAGCAGGCTGCCCCCCAGCGTCCCGGCCACCCCCGCGAGCAGGCTTCCCAGGATGAACATCGCGGTGAACACCTGCTTGATGTTGATCCCCAGGGCGCTCACCATCTCCCGGTCGTCCACGCCGGCCCGGATGATGGCGCCCACCCTGGTCCGGTTCAGTATGAAGAACAGGATCGCGGCGATGACGATGGCCACGCCGAGAATGAACAGTCGCAGCACGGGATAGGTGATCGTTCCGATATTCACCGACCCCCGCAACCACGAGGGCGTGCGGATCGAGATGGGGTCACCGCCCCAGAGGGACAGCGAGGAGTCGCCCATCACGAAGGCGATGCCCAGGGTGAGCAGCAGCTCGGCCAGGGGAAGGCCCCGGAGCCGGGCCAGCAGACCCCGTTCCAGGACAACTCCCAGCACGGCCATGGCCAGCGCGGCCGCGAGCAGGCCCAAGCCGAAGTTGTGGGTCACCACGATGGTGGAGTAGGCCACATAGCCGCCGACCAGGTAGATGGCCCCGTGTGCCAGG
>DASQQQ010000279.1:0-5920 GCA_035643355.1 Actinomycetota bacterium
ACCCGGGACCCCGACACGCAGGAGGCGCACAGGCTGCGGGAGCTCTCGAAGGAGCACGACCTGGGGATCGGGGCGATCCACGCGCCGTTCCTGCTGATGACCCGGAGCGTGTGGGGGACCGACCCGGTCGGCAAGATCTACCGGGCGATCGAGCTCGCGGAAGACCTCGAGGTACCCCTCGTGGTGGTCCACCCGCCCTACCGCTGGCAGACCGGCTACCGCCGGTGGCTCGACGAGCGCCTGCCCGACCTGGCCCGGCACACCGGGGTGCGGGTGGCGGTGGAGAACATGTTCCCGGTGCGGTTGCGCTCGAGGCGAGGGGTCAGCTTCCACACCCGCCATCAGCTCCAGGATCTGGAGCGGTTCCCTGACGTGGTTCTGGACACGAGCCACGCGGCCGTCTCGGGCCTCGATCTGGAGGAAGCGTTCCGGCGCCTCGGCTCGCGCGTGGCCCACGTGCACCTGTCGAACAACGCCGGGCGGGGATGGGATTCGCACCTGCCGGTCCAGGAGGGGGTGCTTCCCCTCGCGAGCTTCCTCGACGCGATCGCCGCCGATGGGTACCGGGGCGCCGTGTCGCTGGAGCTCGATCTCCGCCGCTACCTGGACTCGCCGGGTGCGCTCCGGGACGTCCTGGTGGCCAACCGCGAGTTCTGTGAGGCCCGGCTCCCCGACCCCGTCTGAGGACAGGCCTCCGGCCGCCCCGGCCCGGCCCGGGCCTGCTAGCCTCGGGGCGTGCGCCCGTTCACGAAGCTCATCCTCGTCACGCTGTTCTCGCTGATCGTGGTCGCGGCGGTGGCACAGCTCGTGCTGGCCCGAGGCGGCCACGAGCCCTACCCGGGGCCGGTGCCCGGGACCCCCTGGCCCACCGTCACGGTCTCGCCGTAGGCGGCTCAGGCCCGGAGCGGAGCTCGGAGGAGCTTCACGGTCGCGCCCGGGACCAGGCCGAACAGACCGGCAGCGGTCCCGTGGTTCACGACCAGGGCCAGGAACCCCTGCGAGTCCACGATCACGGCCGGCGCACCTCGAGGGACGTCGGTGAAGGTCGAGACCCGGGGGACCGTTCGATCCCCGATCACGATCCGGTCGCTCAGGCCGGCCGCCTCCAGCTCGGCGGGCGTGGCGTTCAGCTGGACGTTGCCGAACCCGTCCACGGCCGTCACCCGGGTCCCGACCGCGCCCGGGGTGACCATGGGGGCCGGCAGCTCGACCACCTCGAGCGCGTCGGGCTCGAGCGGGGGACCGAGCTCGGCCAGCGGGAGTCCGGCGGCCAGGTGCGCCGCGGCCGGGGCGAACACGTCTCGTCCGTGGAAGGTCTTCGAGGTCGGCCGCAGGACCACCCGCTCCGAGGTGACCAGCACCGCCCGCACCGCCCCGCCGAGCGAGCCCCAGGCCATCGACAGGACGCCGTTGTCCGGGCCCACCAGCAACGCGCCGGAGCTCGCCTCGATGGCCACGGGCCGCCGGGCGGAGCCCACGCCCGGATCGACCACCGCGAGATACACGGCGTCCGCCGGCATGTAGCGGACCGATCTGGCCAGCGTCACCGCGCCGTGGAGCACGTCCTGGCGATGGATGTGATGGGCGAGGTCGATCACCCGGGCGCCGGGCGCGATCCGCGCCATCACCCCGTGACACACCCCCACGAACTCATCGGCCAGCCCGTAGTCGGTCAGGAACACGATGGGCCGGGTCACCGGATCAGCCTCGGTACTGCGCCAGGTAGTTCAGGATCATCGTGCTCACCACCCCGGATTGGCTCCCGGTGAGCAGGTCGGTCCCGTGGTCCCCCGAGGTGACGATCTGGATCCGCTTGGGCGGGGGCGCGTCACGGTACAGGTTCTCCGCGGCAGAGGCCGACCCGGTGGGGTCGGCGTTCCCGGCCACGAACAGCTTGGCCGCCCGGACCCGGGAGAGGGTGTCGGCATCGGCCACCAGCCCCTCGATCGACTGGGGCGATGACAGGGTGACCACCGCGGCCACGTCGATCCCGGGCCGGGCGGCGGCGACCAGCGATGCCGTTCCGCCCATGCTGGCTCCCACCAGCATCACGCTCCGGGCGCCGTGGCCGGACAGGAACCCGATCGCGCCGACCACGTCCTGCCAGATGGCCGAGACGTCCTTGGATCCTTCCGAGCACCCGGCGGCGCCGCCCGGACAGTACCCCCGGAAGTCGTAGGTGAGGGCCAGGTATCCCTGATCCGCCAGGCGAGCCGCGAAGCGCCACCAGGAGCTCTGATCGGCGGGGAGCATGTGGGACAGCACCACGCCGGTGGACCCCGTACCGAACAGCCGCCCTGCCAGACGCACCCCGTCGGCGGACCGGAACGTGACCGCGCGCGATCCGGACGGCGGGCTCGCCGGAGAGCCTCCGCCGTCTCCGCAGGCCGCCGCGACCGTGATCACCGCGACCGCGAGGACGAGGGCCACGGACCGCGGCCGCGCGCCGGGTGAGCGACGTCCCGCCGCTCGCACGATCGCGGTCTCCGGCGCTCCTAGCGCCCCTGCTGACGCCGCTGCCAGCGGGTCCTCTTCAGGAGCTTCTTGTGCTTCTTCTTCCTCATCTTCTTGCGGCGCTTCTTGACGAGCGACGGCACGCGGTTCCCTTCTGCTCAGCCTGCTACTCGGATCCGAACAGGTGCCGGAGGTCGACCCGCTTCGCACGGTAGTCCTCCTCCAGACGGACGGAGCCCAGTCTAAGGGCCTTGGGCCCTTCTGCCACCGGAGAGATGAGCCGCAGCACCCCCTCGTCGGCGGCGTATTCCAGGTAGCCGATCCCCAGGTAGCCGCCGGCACCGTCCGCCAGACCCACCAGTAGCCGGTCGAGATGGGACAGGTCGAACAGCGGCGGGAGCGCCGGCATGAAGACGGTGGGCTTGACCCGCCACCGATGCAGCTCGCCCGAGAAGTATCGGCCCATGGCGCCCTGTCGGTTATCGGCTCGTTGCTCGACCGTGGTGGGCACCACCTGGGGATGGATCCCGAGCGGAACCACCTCGGTATCGAAGAAGCGCTGGATCACGCCCAGCAGTGGGAGCAGCTCCTCGCCGCGCTGCAGCCCCACCACCAGATCGGGACGGAGCACCTCGGTCTTGTGGTACTTGAGGATCTGCCCGTAGATGCCGGACACGAGCCCCGACGTGTCCGTGACCAGGAACTCGGCCCCCGCCTCGCGCGCCCGGCGGGCCAGGGCCCCCACGCCGGTCACGACCTGGAGCAGGTGCCCGTCGGGGGAGGTGGAGCCCACGAAGGAAAGCTCGTCGGGGTCGACCAGGGCTCGGGGCTCCAGGTCGGCGGGCGTCCGGACCATCTTCAACGTGATCGTCCCCGGAGGGCCGACCGACTTCTGACCGACGTCGGCGTCGAGGAAGGCCGAGGGGCGGCCGAGGGCCACCGCCCCTGCCAGCAGGGCCCGGGACAGCGTGCTCTTGCCCGTGTCCAGCCCGCCGACCAGCAGCACGGTGCCCTTCTCGTGCACCGCCCGATCGACGAGCGCGTCGTGCTCGTTCACTTCCGCCTCCGCGGGGTCGATCCCCTCGGAGACCCGCTCCGGTGCGTGCGTGACCGATCTATCCCGAGGGTCGATCCCCCCGTTCGCCTGGTCGCTCGACGGACATGGTCATCGGGAATGAGAGGTCCACGACCTCCTTCACGCGGTTGGAACCGAGCCTCACGAGAGCGGTTCTCGTCGTCATCGGGGCCGATTGTACCCGCAGGCGTGGCCGCACCTGATCCTGACCGCCAGGTTCAGGGCAGGCGGGAGGCGATGGCCTGGAAGCAGGGCCA
Source organism: Actinomycetota bacterium (assembly GCA_035643355.1). Lineage (GTDB taxonomy): Bacteria > Actinomycetota > UBA4738 > UBA4738 > HRBIN12 > DASQQQ01. Next base: position 3,787 of record DASQQQ010000279.1, read on the forward strand.
ATACGTCTCGGGCTGGACGTTGTCGTCCATCACGATGACGGTCCGGGTCCGACCCTGGGCCCGAGCCACCAGCAGGGCGGGGTCGTTCACGTCGGCGATCGAGACGGTCTCGACGCCGGCCTCGATCGCGGCCCCGGCGAACCCGTGGTCGGCGAAGACCAGGTCCGGCCGCGCCTCGGCCAGCATGCGGTGCATCGGCTCTCCGCTGTGCGTGTGCCGGGCTGAGATCTCGTCCGTCAGCATGGCCACCGACCGCAGGTACCGCAGCTGCCATCGATGGGGTCGCCCGTCCTCCCACCACCCCACGCCCTCGGCCGGCTCGAGGAGCCTCACGCCGCGATCCCGGAGCAGGCTCCCCACCTCGACGTAGAGGTGGGCCAGGCCGACCGGGTGCCCGGTGGCCAGGATCACCCGTTCGCCGCGGCGACAGGCGAACGCGAGTCGGTCCCCCACCTCCCGGCACGCCTCGATCACCAGCGCGGGATCCACCGGCACCGGCCCGCTCACCCATCGGGGATCGGCCTCGAACCCCGCGGCGTGGGCCACCAGCCCCAGGACCTCGGAGGGCCCCATCGATCCGGCCAGCCCGCTCATCCCGAACTGCTTGTCGGGATCGTCCTCGGTGAGCAAGCGGATGTTGCGGAGCACGTTGTCCATCGGATGGCTCACCACCGGGCCGGCCATCCGTCCCTCCAGCAGGCCGGCGACCAGCTCCTGGGTGGCGTACGGGCGGGGGATCCAGCGATCGTCGATGGCCGGCAGCTGCGCTGCATGTGATGCGATAACGTCCATCACATCCATCGTACGGGAGCGACCCTATGAACGACCTCGCACGCGCGTTCTCGTTGGAGGGCAAGGCGGCCGTGGTGACCGGCGCTGGCCGAGGGATCGGCCGCGCCATCGCCACGACCTTCGCCCGGGCCGGTGCCGACGTGGTGGTGGCCTCCCGGACCGGGGAGGAGCTGCAGCGCTGCGCCGCCGAGATCCGCTCGGCCGGCCGCCGGGCGGTGGAGGTGGTCACCGACGTCGCCGACCCCGAGCAGGTCGATGCCTTGATCCAGCGAGCGGTGAGCGAACTCGGGACGCTCCACGTGCTGGTGAACAACGCGGGGGCCGCGCCGTTCCTGGCCCCGTTCGCCCGGACCCGGGCCGACGGGTTCGAGAAGTACTTCGACGTGAACTTCGCCTCGGTGGTCCACGGCATGCGGGCGGCCGCCCCGGTCCTGATGGCCGAGGGCGAGGGCTGCGTGCTGAACATCGCGTCGATCGACGGGTTCATGGTGGAGCCCGAGCTCGCCTACTACAACGCGGCCAAGGCGGCGGTGATCAGCCTGACCAAGACGGCGGCGCTGGAATGGGCCGACGCGGGGATCCGGGTGAACGCGATCGCCCCCGGATGGATCGACACGCCGATGAACGCCTCCGAGCGCGAGGACCCCGAGGCCGAAGAAAGGATCCTGTCGCAGATCCCGATGGGCCGCTGGGGGCAACCGGACGAGATCGCCCTGGCCGCGCTGTTCCTGTGCTCGCCGGCCTCCTCCTTCATCACCGGCGAGGTCCTGGTGGTGGACGGCGGCCAGACCGTCACGAGCGCCCGGGAGCGCTGAACGTGGATCTGCGGGGCACGGTCGTGGTGGTCACCGGCGCCTCGTCCGGGTTCGGGGAGCGCGCCGCCGAGCGTTTCGCCCGGGAGGGGGCGGCGGTGGTGCTCGCGGCTCGGCGGCGGGAGCGGCTCGAGGACCTGGCCGGGCGGATCCGGGAGCGCGGCGGCCGGGCCCTGCCGGTGGCCACCGACGTGCGGGACACGGCCGCCCTGCAGAGGCTGCGAGATGCCGTCGAGGAGGGGTTCGGACGCTGCGACGTGCTGGTCAACAACGCCGGGGTTCCCGGCGGCGGGTGGTTCACGAGCATCACCCTCGAACAGATCGACCGGATCGTCGAGACGAACCTGCTCGGGCTGATCCGGTGCACGAAGGTCTTCCTGCCCATGCTGCTCGAGCGTGGACGGGGCCACATCGTGAACGTGGGCTCCCTCTCCGGGAAGTTCGCCCTGCCCAGCGCGACCGTCTACAGCGCCACCAAGCACGGGGTCATCGCGTTCTCCGAGGCCCTGTCCTACGAGCTCGAGCCGAAG
>DASQQQ010000280.1:0-2034 GCA_035643355.1 Actinomycetota bacterium
GATCTTGGCGCGCACGCCGAAGGACTCCTCCTCCACCTCGGGGTGCTGCTGCCGCCACCAGGACTTGTAGGCGGAGGCCATGGCCTCCTCCAGCCCGGCCAGGATCGTCTCGAAGGCGATCCCCTTCTCTCGCTCCAGCTCGCGGAGCGCTGCGATCATGTCCGGATTCATGTGTTGCTCCTCGCCGAACCCCACTCGAAGATGGTCCGGGCCCGGGCCACGGCGTCGTACGGCACGCGCAGCTCTCCGCCCTCGGAAGCGATCACGATCGCCTCCGCATCGGCCGAGACCAGCGCGCCCTCGTGGGTCTTCGTCCCGTTCACCGGCTGCACCGTCTTCACCCTCACCCGCTCCCCCACGCTGCGCTGGAAGTGCCGGGGCCGCCGCAGCGCCCGCTCCAGCCCGGGCGAGCTCACCTCGAGCTCGTACCGTCCCCGGCCGAAGTCCTCCAGGTCCAGGCGCCGCGAGAGCCGCTCCGACACCTGCGAGATGGTGTCCAGGTCCACGCCGCCGTCCCGGTCCACGGCGACGCGCAAGACCATCCGGCCACCCTCCTTGCGGAACACGGCGTCCCACAGCTCCAGGCCGGCCGACTCGACCACCGGCCGGACCAGCGCCTCAACGTCCATCTCGCCTGCCTCGCCGACGCGGCCCCACCGAAAAAGAAAGTGGGCGCGAGCCCACTTCCGCGTGAAGCCAGTCCCGATTGCGGTTCGAGTATACCAACGGCGCCGCCGGCACCCCGCCGCGGGGGCTCAGAGGGCGCGGCGCTGGCCGCCGGGCGCGTTCCAGTGGTCGCGACGGGCCATGCGCCGGCACAGGCGGGGGTCGTCCCAGCCCCGGTTGGAGCGGATCCCCAGGATCCGGCACGCGGCCTCCGCCTCCTCGGCAGAGGCGAACTCGGCCCGGACCCAGGTGCCGTCCACGTCCACCACCACCAGGTCCCAGGTGGCCCGCCCCACGTGCTGGATCACGCCCTCCGCCTCGGGGTGCAGCATCACGAACCGCTGGAGCTCCCAGGGGGGCCGAACCGCCATGGAGCAAGCGTAGCCCGTCAGGGGGCCGACGCCAGGAGCGCCTGGGCCGCCTGGGCCGCCTGGGCCAGCGGGGCGGTGGAGCGCTCCCCCGAGGACCGCAGCTTGAGGTCGACCACGCCGTCCCGCACGCCCCGGCGCCCCACCACCACCTGCACCGGGTAGCCGACCAGGTCGGCGTCGGCGAACTTCACCCCGGCGGTCTGCTCGCGGTCGTCGATCACCGCCTCCACGCCGCGCTCGCGCAGCTCGCCGTAGATCCGCTCGGCCTCGGCGGTCACCTGGGGGTCGTCCCGGTTGGCCGCCACCACCACCACCTCGAACGGGGCCAGGCCCTTGGGCAGACGGAGCCCCCCCTGGTCGTGGAACTGCTCCACGGCGCCGGCCAGGATCCGGGAGATCCCGATGCCGTAGGAGCCCATCAGGTAGTGGCGCTCCTGCCCGTCCTCGTCCACGAACCGGGCGTCCAGCGGCTTGGAGTAGTTCGTCCCCAGCTGGAAGATGTGGCCCACCACGATGGCCCGGCCCACGTGCAGGGTCCCCCCGCAGCTCGGACAGCGGTCGCCCTCGCGCAGGGCCACCACGTCGGCGAATCGGTCCACCCGGAAGTCCCGGGGGGTGTTCGCCCCGGTGACGTGCCGGTCGGTCTGGTTCGCGCCGGTGACCCAGTCCACCCCACCGCGGACCGACGGATCGGCCACGATCGTCACATCCTGCCCTAGGCCCTGCGGTCCCACGAAGCCCTTCACGAACCCGCGCCGCTCGAACTCCTCCTCCTGGAGCTGGCGGATCGTGGTGGGGAAGAAGGCCCGTTCGATCTTGGCCTCCTCGACCTCGCGATCGCCGGGGACCAGGACCGCCAGGGTCCGGCCCCCGGCGTCGTACAGCATCGTCTTCAGCATCCGCTCCGAGGGCAGGCCCAGGAAGGTCGAGACCTCCTCGATCGTGGCCGCCCCCGGCGTGTCCACGGGCCGCAGCGGCCCGAGCCCGTCCTGCGAGG
>DASQQQ010000281.1:0-2445 GCA_035643355.1 Actinomycetota bacterium
ATGATCCAGGAGGCCGAAGCCCACGCGGCCGAGGACAAGAAGCGCCGCGAGAGGGTCGAGATCCGCAACCAGGCCGATGCCCTGGCCTACCAGGTCGAGAAGGGCCTGAAGGACCTCGGGGACAAGATCCCCGCCGACGAGAAGGCGAAGGTCGAGGCCTCCCTGGAGCGCACCCGCGAGGCGCTCAAGCACGATGACGAAGCCGAGCTGAAGGCGGCCCTCGAGGAGCTCCGCGGGCGCTGGAGCGAGGCCACGACCCACGCCTATGAGGCGGCTGGCGCAGCCGAGGAGTCTTCGGCGGCGGGCGGCCCGCAGCCCGAGCCCGGCGAGGCCGAGGCGCCCGAGGAGGACGTCATCGAGGCCGACTACGAGGTGGTCGACGAGGAGAAGTAGGGCGTCGACCGCTCCGATTCCCCCCGACGATGGGCGATTGCCGGCGGAGCCCTCGCGCTCGCGCTCACCATCACCGCCTTCGATCCCTATCTGTTCACCGGGGGCGACAACGCCCAGTACTACGCACTGACCCGCGCCCTGGCGACGGGGCGCGGGTACGTCGACCTGGTCCAGCCCGGCGCGCCCCCCCATACCCTCTATCCGCCCGGCTATCCGGCGCTCCTCGTGCCGCTGTACCTGATCAGCGGGGGAAGCCTTGTCGCCATGAAGCTTCTCTCCCTGGCGGCCGGGGCCGTGGCCCTGTGGGCCACCTACCGGCTGGCGCGCCGCGATCCGGCGGTCCCCGCGTGGGCGGCGGCCGCCTCGGTCCCGCTCGTGGGGCTCTATCCCGCGTTCCGGGAGTATTCGCACTGGGTGCTGTCGGACATGACGTACACCGCCCTTGCGGTCGCCGCCCTCCTCGTCCTGCAGGGCGAGGCCGACCGCGGCGACGGGAGACCACGATGGGGGAGGTGGCTGCTGGCCTGCGGCCTGGCGCTCGGGGCCGTCTATGTACGGGCCGCCGGTGTGGCGCTGGTGGCGGCGACCATCGGCTGGGCCCTCCTGCGGCGGCGCTGGAAGCCCGCCGCGGGGGCCGCGCTCCTCTTCGCGGTCGGTCTGCTCCCCTGGATCGCGTGGTCGCGGCAGTCAGCACCGACGGCCCCGGCCGGTTATCTCGACCAGGCGGTGGCCGCCTCGCCGTTTTCGGGCCCCCCTCAGGAGCTCCTCCAGGCCCTCGGCGAGCAATTCCGCGACGTCGTCGTCGAGTACGGCACCTATCAGCTGCCGGAGCTGTTCTGGCCAGCCACGCCACCTCCACCCGCCGCCCGCGCCCTGGGAGCGATCCTAGGGGGTGTGATCCTGCTGTTCGGCGTCTGGCGGGTAATCCGAGGGCGCAGGCTCCGGCCCTGGGATCTGTACGTCGCGGCGACGGTCTGCCTCATCTATCTCTGGCCCTGGCTGGGCGAGCGGATCTTCCTCACCCTGGCCCCTTTCCTGTGGCTCTATCTGCTTGCCGGAGCCGACGACCTGTCGCGGCGTCTCGGCGCCGGCCGGGCCCCAGCGATGGCCGCCGCCGGAGTGGTCGCGCTGGCGCTCCTGATGGGCGGCGTGGCCGACGCGACCCGGCAGATCCCACGGACGCGGGCCTATCTGGCCGGGGATCGGCTAGGCGGCTACCCCGCCTTCTGGCAGGACTACTTCGAAGCCGCGCGATGGATCGGCGCCAACGTCCCCGAGGCCGTCATCCTCGCGCGCAAGCCCACCCTCGCCTGGTACTGGAGCGGACGCCCGGCGGTCGTCTACCCGCGGGGTGCCGATCCCCCCGAAACCTGGCGTTTCATCCGCCAAGCCGGCGTCACCCACATCCTGTTCGAGCACTCCACCGAGGAAGCGCTGGCACCGACGCTAGCGCGGAGTCGGGCCCGGCTCGAACTGGTGCATCGCGCCCCGCAGGGTCGAGCGGCGGTCGTCCGTCTCGGCTCGACCGGCCCGACCTCCATTGAACGGAAAGCGACCCGGTCATCGTTTCTGAGGGTGGCGACGCCAGACCGGGGGTCACCGGGAACCCGACCCGGAGGTGCGGGAACCCGATCCGGAGGTGACCGTATAAGAAGACATGGACAGGTCGAATCCCGGCTGATAGTCTGAGTGATCTGACAGGAGGTTCCATCCCATGCACCCCATCAGAACCAAGCTCGCCGTTCTGGCCGTCGGTCTGGCCTGTCTGGCGCTGGGTGTTCTGTTCGCGTCTACCGTGGACCACACGACCGGCACCCTGGCCACCGCCCAGACCGGGCAGACGGTGCCCACCACGGAGAGCTCGCTGCGCGAGACGCAGAACGCGTTCGTCGGCATCGCCCAGAAAGTCACCCCTTCGGTCGTCTTCGTGACCGGCCAGCGCCGCGTCGAAGCCCCGGACATGCAGTTCGATCTCAGGCCCTTCGAGGATTTCTTCGATTTCCGGGGGCCCCACTCCCAGCCGGGTCCCCAGTACCGGCCGAGCGGGGGCTC
>DASQQQ010000282.1:0-2675 GCA_035643355.1 Actinomycetota bacterium
CCGAGACACCAGCGCCAAGCAGCTCGCGGCCCTGCTGGGCGAAGGCATGGCTGCCGCCTGCCACGATGCGGCCGAGCTCATGCCGGTCCCCTTCGAGATCCGTGCCGAGGCATCCGGAGCCGACCGCCTCAGCGTGGCCGAGCGCCTGGACCGCACGGGCCTCCGCGCCGAGGTGCGGGACCTGCTCCGAGGGGGGCTCGGCACCCTGTCGAGCGCGCCGCTCGCCGAGGCCGGGTACGTGCCCACCGCGCTCAAGGCATTCGCCCTCGCCAGTTCGGACGCGGGGGTCTTCCTGGAGCAGAACGCGAGCCACACGATCCGGGGAGGGACCCGCGCCCTCGTCGAGGCCATGGCCGCCGACGCCCGGGCCGACGTCGCCCTCTCCACGGACGTGGTGTCGGTGCGCCGATCGGCCGATGCGGTCACGCTCACCGCGAACGGGACGCAGATGCGGGCTCGAGCCGCCGTGATGGCCGTGCCCCTGAACGCCCTGCGGAGGATCGATTTCGATCCCCCGTTGTCGGCCGCCAAGCGGAGGGTCGCCTCGGCGGGACAAGCCTCCCGAGGAGCCAAACTCTTCCTGCGGATCCGCGGGCATCACGCCCCCCTCATGATCCTGGCGCCCGAGGAGCACCACCTCACCCTGCTGGAGTGGGCCGGAACGATCGAGGACGACACCCTGCTGGTGGGCTTCGCGTCCACGAACCGGGTGCTGTCCGACCGGGGACTGCTGGGCCGGGCGGTGGCCGACCTCCTTCCCGGGGCCGAGGTCCTCGATGTACTGGCCCACGACTGGACGTCCGATCCGCTGGCCGGCGGGACCTGGTGCACGCTTCGACCCGGTCAGTTCACCGGCGCCCTGCAGGAGCTGCGGCGGTCGGAGGGCCGGCTGGTCTTCGCGGGCGGGGACATCGCGGCGGGGTGGCTCGGCTACATCGACGGGGCTATCGAGACCGGCCTCAGCGCGGCTCGCCAGGTCCGGGCGCTCCTCTCATGAGGCCGTCCAGGGCGTCGCGGCGCCGTCCCGTCGGCCCATGTCCTTCCGCCGGTCGAAGAGGCAGCGGTGGGCCCGCTGACGTAACGAGGAATTAACGGCGGACGAGCCGCGACGCCTCGGCCCGGGACTAGCCTGGCAGGGTCGTCCTTCGAGGCAAAGGGGGAAGCACGTGGCGACGACCAAGGAAGTCCTGGCCATGGCCAAGGAGGCCCATGTTCAGATCGTTGACCTGCGGTTCTGCGATCTGCCCGGGCTCATGCAGCACTTCTCGATCCCGGTCACCGAGCTGTCCGAGGACAGCTTCTCCGACGGCCTGGGGTTCGACGGTTCATCGATCCGCGGGTTCCAGGAGATCCAGGAATCGGACATGCTCCTGGTCCCCGACCCCGACACCGCCTACCTGGATCCGTTCACCAAGCACGCCACCCTGAACGTGAACTGCTTCGTGAAGGACCCGATCACGGGCGAGATGTACACACGCGACCCGCGCTACATCGCTCGGAAGGCCGAGCTGTACCTGAAGCAGACCGGCATCGCCGACACGTCGTTCTGGGGACCGGAGTGCGAGTTCTACATCTTCGATGCGATCCGCTTCGACCAGAACCAGCACGAGGGCTACTACCACCTCGACGCGATCGAGGGCGTGTGGAACTCCGGACGCGAGCGCGAGCTCTCCGGTGAGCCGAACCTCGGCTACAAGCCCCGCTACAAGGAGGGCTACTTCCCCCTGCCCCCCATGGACCACTACCAGGACCTCCGGAGCGAGATGGTGCTGGCCATCCAGAAGGTCGGGATCCAGATCGAGGTGCACCACCACGAGGTGGGGACGGCCGGCCAGGCGGAGATCGACATCCGCTACGACACGCTGCTCACCACCGCCGACAAGGTCATGAAGTACAAGTACGTGGTCAAGAACACGGCCCGTGCCTTCGGCAAGACCGTGACGTTCATGCCCAAGCCGATCTTCATGGACAACGGCTCGGGCATGCACACCCACCAGAGCCTGTGGAAGAACGACGACAACCTGTTCTGGGACGAGGTGGGGTACGCGGGGATCTCGGACACGGCCCGCTGGTACATCGGCGGTCTGATCGCGCACGCACCGGGCCTGCTGGCCTTCACCAACCCCACCACGAACTCGTACCGGCGATTGGTGCCCGGCTACGAGGCGCCCATCAACCTCGTGTACTCGCAGCGGAACCGCAGCGCGTGCGTCCGGATCCCCCAGTACTTCAAGAACCCGGCGGCCAAGCGCCTGGAGTTCCGGACCCCCGATCCCTCCTCCAACCCGTACCTGGCGTTCTCGGCCATGCTGATGGCCGGCCTGGACGGGATCAAGAACAAGATCGAGCCGCCGGAGCCCATCGACAAGGACCTGTACGACCTTCCCCCCGAGGAGAAGTCGTCGGTCAAGCAAGTGCCGGGCTCGCTGGACGAAGTGCTGACCGCCCTGGAGGCCGACCACCAGTGGCTGCTCGAGGGCGGGGTCTTCACCCAGGACGTGATCGACACCTGGATCGAGTACAAGCGGCTCCACGAGGTGGACCAGGTGCGCCTGCGGCCGCACCCGCACGAGTTCGCGATGTACTTCGATCTGTAGGCGTTGACCCGCTCCATCCGGCCCGCGGCCCCGATCGACCTCGGGGAGACGCTGCGACCATTGTGGCGGGGCCCCGGC
>DASQQQ010000283.1:0-13989 GCA_035643355.1 Actinomycetota bacterium
TCCCGGTCGGCCAGCACGGGGGGCAGGTCCGCCGGCACCAGGTCCTCGATGGCCACCCCGCGATCGGACCGGGCCACCTCGATCTCCGGGAGCACCTCCCTGGTCAGCGAGGCGAGCGAGACCGCGACGCGCTGCAGGGGCAGCTCCCCCGACTCCAGCCGCGACAGATCCAGGAGCCGGTCCACCAGCCGTCCCAGCCGATCCGACTGCGAGAGCATCACCTGCAGCGTCTCCGGATGGGGCTCCTCCACCCCGTCCAGCAGGTTCTCCAGGTGGGCCCGGAGGGCCGAGATGGGCGTCTTGAGCTCGTGCGAGACGTTGGCCACCAGGTCGCGCCGCAGCTGCTCCAGGCTCTCCAGCTCGGCGCTCATCCGGTTGAACGCCGCGGTCAGCTGCCCCACCTCGTCACGGGAAGCGGTGTGGACCCGGTGGCTGTAGTCACCGGTCTCCATGATCCGGGCGGCGTTCGCCATGTCTCGCAGGGGCTGGGTCATGCCGCGGGCGAGCCACCGGGCCAGGCCGAGTCCCACCGCCGCCGCCAGCGCTCCGGCCAGCAGGAACTGCCACCAGAAGTCGAACAGGAACCGGAAGGTGGCGGTCAGCCGATCCAGCAGCCCCCGCCCCTGCGCCGGGCGGACCGCGTAGACCAGGTGGTCCAGCACGCCCTGCTTCACCACCGGCACCACCGCGTACTGGAGCTCGCGGGTGGACCCCACGTGCACCAGCCCGTCCGTGAAGCGCGGCAAGCGGCCCGGCGCGGTCCCCGACAGCAGCTGCCCGTCCACCCCCACGGTCACCAGCGACACGTGCTCGGGCACCCGGGCCAGGCCGCCCGTGGCGTACCGGCGGGCCGCCGACAGCAGCGCCAGCCGGTCGGCGTTCTGGGAGGTCCCCCGGAGCGCGTACCCCAGCATCAGGAAGATCAGCACCACGGTGATCCCGACCGCGATGACCAGGGTGGAGGCGATCTTCCAGCGGATCGTGGGCAGGCGGTCCAGGGGCCTCATGAGCCCGGCCGATCCTGGAACGCGTAGCCGACCCCGTGCACGGTGCGGATGAAGCGCGGCTCGGCCCCGTCCTCCCCCAGCTTGCGGCGGATCCTGGCCACGTGGGAGTCGACCACCCGGCCGCCGGCGTAGTCGCGGTAGCCCCAGACCCGATCCATCAGCTGCTCGCGGGTGAACACCACGCCCGGGTCGCGGGCCATCGTCAGCAGGATCTCGAACTCCAGCGGGGTGAGCGCGACCTCCTGGCCGTCCACGAACACCCGACGCCGCGAGGCGTCGACGGTGAGGGCGCCGCGCTCCAGGGGCTCCATCTCGCCGGAGGCGCGGATGCGATCCACGCGCCTCAGGATGGCGCGCACCCGCATCACCAGCTCGCGCAGGGAGAAGGGCTTGGTCAGGTAGTCGTCGGCGCCCACGGCGAACCCCGCCACCTTGTCGGCCTCCTCCGTCCTGGCGGTGAGCATCAGCACCGGCACCCAGCGCTCACGCTGGATCTCGGTGCACACCTCGAGCCCGTCCATCCCGGGGAGCATGAGGTCCAGGACCACCAGGTCCGGCCCCTCATCCGCCGCCGCCTGGATCGCCTGCGGGCCGTCCGCGGCCACCACGACCCGGTACCCCTCGCTCTCGAGCCGGGCTCGGACCGCTTCGGCGATGGCCTCCTCGTCGTCCACGACGAGCACGGTCTGCTGCGCCACGGCAGCAATCGTATCGGCAGCTCGTGGCGGTCCATCGGGGGCCATGTTGAGAACTTGTGTCAGTGGAACCGTGCGCCCGGCCGCTCAGCCGACCGGCTTGGCGATGTCCAGGTACACCACCGCCACGAACAGGAGCACGAAGAGGGTGGCCACGGCCGCGGAGATCGGGATCAGCTTGCGCATGTCGATCTTCCGGCCACGGGCCTTCTCCACCGCCAGCACGGCCAGATGGCCGCCGTCGAAGGGCGGCAGCGGCAGCAGGTTCAGGAACCCGATGAAGACGTTCACGAAGGCGAAGACCCACAGGATGTCCCAGAACCGGGAGCCGGCCGCCGCCTGGCCCACCACGCGCCCCACGCCCACCACGCTCTGGACGTCGGAGGAGGAGCGGGGGGCGTTGGTGAACAGCAGCCGGCCCAGCCTGCCCAGCCCCTCCGGTCCGAACAGCCGGCCCAGCCCCTTCACCGAGCCGACCAGCGAGTCCCAGACCATGCCGCCCCCTCCGGTGATGGAGGCGAGGGGACCGGCGGTCTCCCGGGTGCCGGTCAGGGCCACGCCGATCCGACCCACCTGCCTTCCCCCCACCTGCGAGAGCACCGGCGTGAGGTGCACCGTCAGCACCCGTCCGTCCCGCTCCACCTGCAGGGCGATCTCCTGACCGACGTGGCGGCGGGTGAACCGGATCAACTGCGCGTCCGTGGGGTGGGAGATGCCGTCGATCGCCACGATCTGATCGCCCGCCCGCAGGCCGGCGGTGGCGGCGGGCGAGGGGTGACCGGCGAGCCGGGGGGCGACCTCGGCCACCAGCGGGCTACGGGCGGACGGTTGGCCCACCATCCCCAGCCAGATCGCGAACAGCAAGAAGGCCAGCACGAAGTGGGTCGATGGCCCCGCCGCGATCACCAGGGCCCGCTGCCAGATGGGCTTGGACCCGTAGGTGCGGGGCACGTCCTCCGGGCGGACCTGCTCGAAGGGGTTCATGCCCGCGATGCGGACGTAGCCGCCGGCCGGGATCCACTTCACCCCGTACTCGGTCTCGCCCCGACGGGTGGACCAGATCCGGGGCCCGAACCCCACGAAGAACTCGTCCACCTTGAAGCCGAAGCGCTTGGCCACGCCGAAGTGGGCGGCCTCGTGCACCAGGATGACGAGGATCAGGGCGACGAAGAAGGCGATCTCGCCGACGGTGCCGGCCATCAGCTCCTCGGGATCACCGGGCCTCGATGATCTCGGCGGCCCGCCGACGGGCCCATCCGTCGGCGCGTTCCAGGTTCACCACCGAGACCACCGACGCGGGCGCCTCGTGCTCGTCCACGACCCCCTGGATCACCTCGACGATCCGGGTCAGGGGGATCTTGCCCTCCAGGAACGCCATCACCGCGACCTCGTTGGCGGCGCTCATCACCGCGGGGAACGTGAGCCCGAGCTCGCCCACCCGGTAGGCCAGGTCGATGGCCGGGAACGCCTCGCGGTCCACGGGCTCGAAGGTCAGCTTGCGGTCGGCCAGCGGGACGGGCTCCACGCCGGAGGGCAGCCGCTCGGGCCAGGCCAGCGCGAGCTGGATGGGCAGGCGCATGTCGGGGACGGCCAGCTGGGCCAGCATGGTGCCGTCGCGGAACTCGGCCAGCCCGTGGACGATCCCCTCGGGGTGCACCACGACGTGGATCTTCGGGTACTCGATGTTGAAGAGGTAGTGGGCCTCGATCACCTCGAGGCCCTTGTTCATGAGGGTGGCGGAGTCGATCGTGATCTTCGGACCCATCTGCCAGACCGGATGGGCCAGCGCCTCCTTGACCGAGGCCCGGGCCAGCTCGCTCCGGGTCCATCCCCGGAAGGGGCCGCCGGAGCCGGTCACGATCACCCGCTTGACCTCCTCGCGGCGCTCCCCGCGCAGGAGCTGGGCCAGCGCGGCGTGCTCGGAGTCCACCGGGACCAGGCGCTCGGGCTCCCCCTTGATCAAGTCGGTGACCAGCTCCCCGCCGATCACCAGGCTCTCCTTGTTGGCCAGGGCCAAGACCTTGCCGCTCTGCAGCGCCGCCAGCGTGGGCGCCAGCCCCGCCGCCCCGACCAGGGCGTTCACCACCATGTCGGCCTCGACGTCGCGGGCCAAGCGCTCGGCGGCATCGGGGCCGACCAGGATCTCCACGTTGGGAAGGGTGGTGCCCGACGCCAGCATCTCCCGCAGCTCGCCGGCCGCGGCCTCGTCCGCCATGGCAACGAACGGCGGCAGGAACTCCCGGATCTGACCCACCAGCAGCTCGTGGTTGGTCCCGGCCGACAGCCCGACCACCTTGAACCGTTCGGCGTTGCGCCGGACCACGTCCAGCGCCTGGGTTCCCACCGAGCCCGTCGATCCGAGGATGATGAGCGAGCGCATCGCCTCAAGATTACCCCGGGAACCCGACATCTAGCGCAACCATAGGTCACCAAGGCCGGACCGAGCCGAACCCTCCTCGCCGGCGGGAGCCCTACAGCAGGATCAGCCGGAGGAAGAAGTAGGCGGCCGGAACCACGAACAGGATCGAGTCGATCCGGTCCAGCACCCCGCCGTGACCCGGCAGGATGCTGCCCATGTCCTTCAGGCCCAGGTCTCGCTTCAGCAGCGACTCGGCCAGATCGCCCAGCAGCGCGAAGACCGCCACCACCAGCGCCAGCCCCGCCGCGCGTGGGATCGTGTCCAGGATGGCGACCGAGCTGGGGACCACGCCGATCGCGACGGCGATCACCACCAGCGTCGCACCGATCGCCCCCTCCACCGACTTCTTCGGGCTGACCGTCGACGCCAGCGGCCGGCTGCCCCACAAGGAACCCACGGCGAACGCCGCCGTGTCGTAGAGGAAGGCGAGGCCGATCACGGAGATCGTCACCGCGCGCCCCTCCGGGAACCGGAACAGGGTCAGCGCGTAGCCCGCCAGCAGCGGCACGTACGCCACGCCCAGGACCGTGAGCCCCAGGTTGCCCGCCGCCCCGCGCCGGTGGGAGGCGGGCACGGTCATGTACCACAGGAAGGTGGCGAAGATCGACAGCACGAACATCGACAGCATGGCCGCCTCGCCCCGGAAGTACGCGCCGGCCAGGACCAGCCCGCCCGAGACCAGCCCGAGCGCCGTGGCCGGCTGGTGGTGCTCCTTCTGCAGGGCGCGGTAGAGCTCGCCCTGGGCCCACAGGACGATCACGCCGGCCACGATCGCGAAGGCCCCCTTGCCGATCGCGATGCTGCCCCCCGCCAGCAGGGCGAGCGCCAGGCCGGTCAGGAACGCCGCCGGCACGTTGCGGCCCGTGCGCCGAGGCTCCTGGTCCGCCCCGACCTCGACCGCGGTGGGCTCCTGCCAGCTGGGGCCTCCCAGCCCCTCCGCGCCCACCCGCACCGCCCGGACCGGAGGGAGCTCCTCCTCCGTCGGCTCCTCCTCGTCCCCGAACAGGTCGGGAAGGGTGGTGGTGGGCACGTCGGTCCCCACGGGCTGGGGCTCGGACCCGGGCTCCGTGATCGCCTCGTCCCGGACCGACGCCGCGAAGTGCTCCGCCGCCGCCTCCACCGCCTCGGGCGTGGGTGCCTCCTCGCCCTCGTCCAGTTCGGCGGGGGTGGCGCTCTCGATCTCCTCGTCCATGCCCGGCAGGTCCACGTAGGCGTCCGGCGGCCGGGTGAAGCTCTCCACCGAGATCGGCTCGGGGACGGGGGCCTCGGCGATGTCCAGGTCCGTCGGAGCCGAGCCCTCATCCAAGAGCTCCTCTTCTTCCTCTTCGGGCTCCGCGCCCCGGACCGCTCCCTGGTCCTCGGCCCCGGCGGTCTCGGCTTCGCCGAAGAGCCCTTCCCCCTCGGCATCCGGACCGGCCGGGGGCTCCTCCTCCGGGATCCGAACCGGCTCCTCCGGCGCGCCCTGCTCCTCGGTGGTCCGCTCGCGCCGGGGCGGGGACGTCTCGGGCCAGTCCACGTCCTGGATAGGGGCGAAGAACTTGTCCAGGTCCTCGAACAGGTCGTTGTGGTTCTCGCCCTCGGGCACTAGATCTCCTTGAGCTCCTGCTCCTTGTGCGCGATGGTCTCATCGACCTCCGCCACGTGCTGATCGGTCAGCTTCTGCAACTCCTTCTCCGATCGCATGAGGTCATCTTCAGAGATTGCGTGGTCCCGCTCAAGCTTCTCCAGCTCATCCTTGGCATGACGGCGGACGTTGCGGACGGCCACCCGGCCGTCCTCACCCCGCTGGTGGACGAGCTTGATCAGGTCCTTGCGACGCTCCTCGGTGAGGGGCGGGAAGCTCAGCCGGATCACCGCGCCGTCGTTCGACGGCGTGATGCCCAGGTCGCTGGCGAGGATGGCCTTCTCCATGGCCGAGATGGCGTTCTTGTCGTAGGGCTGGATCAGCAGGGTCCTGGGCTCGGGCACGGAGAACGAGGCCAGCTGTTGGAGCGGCACCTGCGTGCCGTAGTAGTCGACGGTGGTCCGCGAGACCAGGGCCGAGGTGGCCCGTCCGGTCCGGATCGACGCCAGCTCCTCGCGCAGCACCGAGATGGCCTTGGTCATCTTGTCCCGAGCGTCCCGGAGGGCCTCGTCCACGCTCACGACGCCCTCCCGTGGACCAGGGTCCCGATGGACTCGCCGGACACGGCCCGACGGATGTTGCCCTCCCGGCCGAAGTCGAACACCACGATCGGCAGGTCGTTCTCCATGCACAGGGAGATGGCCGTGGCGTCCATGACCTGGTAGCCCTCGCGGAGCACGTCGATGTACTCGATCGACTCGAAGCGCTTGGCCGCCGGGTTCAGGTGGGGATCGGCGTCGTAGACCCCGTCCACCTTCGTGCCCTTCAAGATGGCGTCCGCGTGGATCTCCAGCGCCCGCTGGGCCGCGGTCGTGTCGGTGGAGAAGTAGGGAGCGCCGAGGCCGGCGGCGAAGATGACGATCCGCCCCTTCTCCAGGTGTCGGATGGCCCGCAGCGGGATGTAGGGCTCGGCGATCTGGGCCATGTGGATCGACGTCTGCACCCGGGTGGTGGCGTGGATCTTCTCCAGCGCGTCCTGCAGCGCCAGCGCGTTCATCACCGTGGCCAGCATGCCCATGTAGTCGGCCCGCGACCGCTCGATGTCGGGCGCCTGGCGGCCCCGGAAGATGTTCCCGCCGCCCACCACCACGGCCGTTTGGACCCCCAGATCCAGCACCTCGACCAGCTGCCGGGCCAGCAGCCCGGTGGCCTCGGCCGAGATCCCGTACCCGGTGTCCGAGGGGGCGAAGGCGTCGCCGGAGAGCTTGAGCAGGACCCGATGGAAGAGCGGTCGGGACGGTGGGCGTTGCGGATCCGCCTCGGCCATGAGCGCTCCCTCAGTCCCCATCCTCGCCAAGCTTGTATCGAACGAACCGGCGCACCGCAACCTTCTCCCCGACCTTGGCGCCGACCTCGTCGAGGAGCTGCCTGATCGTCCGGCCGTCGTCGCGGACGAACGGCTGATCGAGCAGCACGTGATCCTTGTAGAAGGCCTCCAGCTTGCCCTCCACGATCTTGGGCACCACGTCGTCGGGCTTGCCCATCTCCCTGGCCTGCGCCTCGAAGACGTGGCGCTCCTGCTCCAGGACGTCGGGCGGGACGTCCTCGCGCGAGAGCCACCGGGGCGCCGCCGGGCTGGCCACGTGCAGCGCGATGTCCTTGGCGAGCCCACCGAACTCGTCGGTGTTGGCCACGAAGTCCGTCTCGCAGTTGACCTCGACCAGCGATCCCACCGTGTGGTTGAAGTGGATGTAGGAGGCCACCCGACCCTGGTTGGCCACGCGTCCGGCCCGCTTGCTCACCGAGGCCTGACCGCGCTCGCGGAGAATCTCGAAGGCCCGGTCCATATCGCCCTCGGCCTCCTGGAGGGCCCTCTTGCAGTCCATCATCCCTGCCCCGGTCCGTTCCCGGAGCTGGCGGATCAGGTCCACGCCGATGTCGACCATCAGACCCCGTCCTTCGGACCGGCGGAGGCGTCCGCGGCGGGCGCGGTCGTCCCGTCGGGCGCCTCGGCTGACGACGGCGCGGCCGCCTCCGGGCGGGGGGCGGGGGTGCCGGGCTCGGGCTCGATCTCGGGCCCCGAGGCCCTGGTCACCCTCTCCTCGCGGCCGATCCGGCGACCCTCGGCGATCGCGTCGGCCACCACCCGGGTGACGAGCGCCACCGAGCGGATCGCATCGTCGTTGCCGGGGATCACGTAGTCGACCTCATCCGGGTCGCAGTTCGTGTCCACGATGGCCACCACCGGCACGCCCAGCTTGCGCGCCTCGTTCACGGCGATGTGCTCCTTCTTCGTGTCGATCACGAAGATGGCGTCCGGCAAGCGCTCCAGATCCTGCATCCCGCCCAGGTTGCGTTCGAGCTTCTCCTTCTCGTGACGCAGCTTGAGGACCTCCTTCTTCGGCAGGAAGTCGAAGGCTCCGCCCCGCTCCATCTCGCGCAGCTCGCGCAGCCGGAGCAGGCGCCGGGACACGGTCTGGAAGTTCGTGAGCATGCCGCCCAGCCATCGCGTGGTGACGTGGGGCATGCCGACCCGGGCGGCCTCCTCGGCGATGACCTCCTGGGCCTGCTTCTTGGTGCCGACGAATAGCACGATCCCGCCCCGCCGGGACAGGTCGCGCACGAAGGCGTACGCCTCCTCGATCCCGACCAGGGACTTCTCGAGATCGATGATGTAGATGCCGGAGCGTTCCCCGTACAGGTACCGGCCCATCTTCGGGTTCCAGCGCCTGGTCTGGTGCCCGAAGTGGATACCCGCCTCGAGGAGCTCCCGCCTGGTGACGACAGGCACGATGCTTCCTCCTCCCGGTTTTGTCTCCTCCGTCCGGATCCATCCGTCCCCGGCCCGGCGCACCGGGACCCCGAGGGCGATCCCCGGACGTGTGTGCTCGGCGCCCGCGACGCCGGCGAGCATGGAGTCTATCAGCGGGTCCGGCGGGCCGCTCCCGCCGTGCGGCGCAGCTTCACCGGCTGCTCGGGGACGTCCGGCTCGCCCGCGACCCACCGGTAGGTGAAGGCCGCCAGGAACACCACGTGCAGCACGTTGGCGGCCAGCGCGTACAGCCAGGCGGCCAGGGAGGGGTTCACGGACAGCGTGCTGGACTGGGGCGCGAAGGCCACCAGCAGCGGCAGGGACAGGAAGACGTACAGCATGGCCAGGAGCAGGTTCCGGCTCCCCGGCATCAGCGAGGCCCGCGCGGCACGGCGCAGCGTCTCCTGTGCTCCCCGACGCTCGCGGATCGCCGCGGGCGGCACGTAGACGAAGAAGAACATCGCGGCGACCAGGATCGCCACCGATCCGAAGAATCCCAGCCCCGGTCCCAGGAAGGGCAGGATGATCGTTCCCGTGATCATCAGGCTCATGGCCAACACGTTCACCAGCAGGACGATGGGGAAGGCGCGCACGCCGCGCAGCGCACCCTCCACCGGACCGCCCTCGCCCTCCAGCTCCTGGACGACCAGCCCGGTCATCACGGACACGAACAGGGCCCGCACGGCCAGGAACGCGGCCCCCCAGGCCAGCCCGGCGATCCCGAAGCCGAAGATCGCGACGCCGTTGTAGGTGTCCCAGTACGTGCCGATGGGGGGCAGCGCGGTCATGTAGACCAGGCGGCCCACCGGGCCCTCCAGGCCCAGGGTCACCATGCCGAGCCACCCGAGCAGCACGAACAGCAGCGTCGAGCCCAGCACCACGGGCGAGGAGGCCACGATCAGCAGCCCTCGGCCCAGGCTCCTCGAGATCGAGGGGAGCCTGGACTCGCCGGTGCCTCGGGCCAGCCATCCCATGATCCCCGTGGGCTCCGAACGCCGCTGCTCGGTCCGCTCCGGGCGCTCCCGCTCCTTCGTGGCCAGGGTGGGCGAGGACCGACCGGGTCCGCCGTTCGTCCCGCGGGAACCGGGCCCGGACCGCCGGCGCCGCTTCTTGCTCATGGAGCCCCCTCGTCGTGGCCGTCCTCGACGTCTTCCCAGGCCTCCCAGGACGGCGGGCCGATGCGGGTGGCGGCCAGTCGGCCCGGCAGGAGGAAGATGGCCAGCACGATCGCCGCGGCGATCGCGTAGGTGCCGAAGAGCTCGACCGGCTTCAACCGCGTCGGCGACGGCACCGAGAGCAGCGTTCCCTGGTCGTCGTGGGCGAAGGCGACCAGCCCCGGCGCGTGGCCGCCCTTGGAGGCCACGATCGTGTCCCCGGTGACGGCGATCGGGCCGATCAGGCCCGGGGAGGGCCGGCTCTCCCATACCAGGTCGGCCGATGACCGGTCCACGGCCGCCAGCTGCCCGTCGTTCAGACCGACCAGCACGGCGTTGCCGGAGACCACCGGGGCGCTGCGGACCACTAGGTCGTTCAGCTGGTAGTCCCACAGGCGCCGACCGGTTGCCGGGTCGAGGCGGTACAGGCCCCCGGCCACGTCGATCAGGTACGCGCCGTCGGGCCCCGCCGCCGGGGCCGTGGCCGGTGAGAACAGGGACAGCGCCAGGTGGCTCCAGCGCTCGATGCCGTCCTGGGCCGAGAAGGCGTGGATGGAGCGGTCCGCGAAGCCCGTGATCACCGCTCCATCGGCCACGGACGGCCCCGAGCTGGTGGAGCCCGCGACCGAGGGCGCATAGACCCAGAGCCGTCGGCCCGTGGCCGCGTCGAAGGCCACCAGCTCCGAGTGCTGGTTCTGCGTGTCGCGACCGGTGACGAAGACGCGGCCGTCGGCCACCGCGGGGGGAGCCTGGACCTCACCCAGCGTCGTCCCGGTCCAGGAGACGCTGCCGTCCGAGAGGGCGATCGCGTAGACGTTCCCGTCGTCATCGGCCAGGTAGGCCGTGCCCCCCTCGACCGCGATCCCGCTGCGGCTCGAGGCCTTGAGCGCCGCCCGCCAGAGCTCCGTGCGGTCGGACAGCGCCACCGCCACGAGCGCGGCGCCCGGCTTGGTGCTGCCGTCGGTGAACAGGACCGCCGGCTTGCCCTTCACGGTGGCGATCGCCGGCATCGCGATCGGGCCGCCCGAGCGGTCGAGCGACCACGCCTGGCGACCGGTCCCCAGGTCCACCCCGATGACCGCGTGCGTTCCGACCGTCACCACCTGATCGCCGTGGACCACCGGCCCGGAGACCGTGCCCCGAGGAGCTCGGAAGCGCCAGGCCAACCGGTACGGTGGCTCCGGGCCGCTCGCGAGGGACCCCTGGTGGGACGCCTCCCCCTGGAACTGACCCCAGTCGGTGCCCTGGGTCTGCGCCATGGCGGGGGCCGCGGCCAGGCACAGCAGCGCGGCCGCGAGGAGCGCGGCACGGAGGACGTGGTGGAGCGGGTGGCGGGACAGGTGAGTGACCTCCCGGGGACGGCGCCGACATCCTAGCGCCGCCTCCGCGCAACGACCGTCCTTCCTGCGGCGATCGGGTCCCGGCGCGGTCTCCGCGGGACGATCCTCACCCCACCGGAGCGAGCAGGGGGGCGAGGAAGATCAGCCCCCACAGGTCGGCCGGACCGAGCAGCGACATGGGATCCACGTAGACGCCGTCGAGCTTGGCCCCCAGGTGCAGGTGCGGGGGCTGCAGGCTGGGGTGGCCGTCCCCGGAGGCGCCACCACGTCGCCGGGCGCCACCGCGTCTCCCTTGCGCACCAGCACCTCCGAGAGCCACGAGTACGTGCTCACCAGCCCTCCGCCGTGGTCGATCGACACGAACAGATCACCCCCCACCGGCCCGGCGAACGACACGACGCCCACGGCCACCGCCCGCACCGGCGTCCCCGCCGCCGTGGCGATGTCGATGCCGCGGTGCCCGGATCGGGACGGGTCCTCCGGCGGGTCGAACCCGCGGATCACCGCCCCGGCCACCGGCCAGGTCCAGGGCTCGGACGCGGCGGCCGGCCGCTGCAGCCAGGGGCCCCACCCGCCACCAGGCCGCCCAGGACCAGGATCCAGCATCGGATGCGTCGGGACACGGCGGACCCCCCTCATGCTCGGCTCGGCCCGAGCCTAGGGGGCGCGGCGGGATGAGCAGTGATCCACATCACCGCCCCCGCCAACGAGCGCGAGCCTCACTCCGACTCGACGAACTGGAGCCGGAGCTGGTTCACGGCCTTGGTGTGGATCTGACAGACCCGCGACTCGGTCACGCCGAGGATCTCGCCGATCTCGGCCAGGGTCAGGCCCTCGAAGTAGTAGAGGGTGACCACGATCTTCTCGCGCTCGGACAGGGAGTTGATGGCCGCGGCCAGCAGGCCGCGCGTCTCCTGACCCTCCAGCCCGGTGGTGGGGTCCACGTTCTTGTCGGCCAGCGTGTCCAGGAGGGACACCTGCTCGCCCCGGTCGCTGCCCACGGACAGCAGCTCGTCCAGGGCCAGGACGGACACGAACGAGATCTGGTTGATCACGTTGTGCAGCTCGGGGATCGACACGCCGAGCCGCTCGGCCACCTCGGACTCGGCGGGCGCCCGCTTCAGCATGGTCTCCAGGTCCTGGTACGCCTTCTCGATCTCCCGGGCCTTGAACCGCACGGACCGCGGCACCCAGTCCATGGCCCGGAGCTCGTCGATGATCGCGCCCTTGATCCGGGGGATCGCGTACGTCTCGAACTTGTTCCCCCGGGCGGGCTCGAACTTCTCCAGGGCGTCGATCAGCCCGAACATCCCGTAGGAGACGAGGTCCGCCTGCTCGACGCTGGAGGGAAGCCCGGTGGCCACGCGGCTGGCCACGTACTTCACGAGCGGCGCGTAATGCAGGATCAGCCGTTCCCTGGCCTCGACGCCGTGCCCGCGCTTGAACTCGTCCCACAGGGCGCCGAGCTCGTCGATCTGCCGATCCGGGACGGTGGCCACGGCCGTCCGGGCCCTCGCGCCGGAGGTGGTCTTCCCCCGCTTGCCGGTCGGGGTGCGCTGGCCCTTGGCCGGCTTCGCGGCCCGTTCCTCGCCCGTCGCCTTGATCCGCCCCGCCATCACGCCCTCGGGTGGCTCTGCCGGTAGGCATCGAACAGGCGCGATCGGGAGACGTGGGTGTAGCGCTGGGTGGTGGCCACGCTGCTGTGGCCCAGCAGTTCCTGCACGGCGCGGATGTCGGCCCCTCCTTCCAGCAGGTGCGTCGCGAACGAGTGCCTGAGCGTGTGGGGGCTCACCCGGCGCCCAGGAAGCGCTCGCTCAGCGTATCGTCCCACAACCCGTCGGATGTCGCGTTCGGTCATCGGCTTGCCCCGACGGTTGAAGAACATCGCCGGCCCGTCGGCGGGGCCCAGGTCGGGGCGCCCCTCCCGCAGGTAGTCCGCCACGGCGTCCCGGGCGAAGTCGGACAGCGGCAGCTCCCGCTCCTTGGACCCCTTGCCCATCACCACCACCCGGCCGCGCGCGAGGTCCACCCGATCCAGCGTGAGCCCGGCCACCTCTCCCACCCGGAGCCCCGACCCGTACAGGAGCTCCAGGAGCGCCCGGTCGCGGAGCTCGACGGCCCGGGCGCCCGGACGGTCGTCCTCCGGGGCGAGGGGCGCCTCCGCCGACGTGGGGGCCTCCACCAGCGTGGCCGCCTCCGTCGGTCGGAGCACGGTTGGCAGCCGGTTGGCCACCTTGGGCACGCCGAGCCTGGCCGCCGGATCAGCGGTCACCACGCCGTGGCCGGCCGCCCACCGGTAGAAGGTGTGCACGGCTCCCACCCGCCGCGCGATGGAGGACCTCGCGTAGCCCAGGCTCATCTGGTGCGCCAGGAACCGGCGCAGCTGCTCATGGCTCGCCGAGGCCAGCCGCCCGTCCTGGCGCTCCAGGAACACGACGAGCGCCTCCAGGTCCCGCCGGTACGCGGCCACGGTGTGCCCGGACAGGTGCCGTTCCAGCGACAGGTGATCGGCGAAGCGCTCGATCAGCACCCGGTCGGGATGGGGGAGGTCCTCCCGCTCTAGCATCGTTCCTCCGGTCGGGGGGCGGGCACGTCCCGCAGGGTCCTTGTACCAACGGCCGGAGCCCCGTTCAACCCCTCCCGTCGATCGGTTCGGGCGCGTAGCATCCGGACGGGGGCGTAGCATCCGGACGGTGGGCGGCTTCGAGCTGGACCTGGTGGTCACCGAGGGGCTCGGTGACAACAGCTACGTGCTCTCCTCCGGCGACGAGGCCGTCCTGATCGATCCCCAACGCGACGTGGAGCGCCTGCTCCGCGTGGCCGAGGCTCGGGACGCTCGGGTCAGGTACGTGCTGGAGACCCACGTCCACAACGACTACGTGTCCGGGGCGGTTCAGGCCCGAGCCCTGACGGGGGCACCCGTGCTGGGCCCGGCCAAGGCCGGGTACGCCTTCCCCCACCGCGGGCTCGAGGAGGGCGACGACGTGGTGGTGGGGGA
>DASQQQ010000284.1:0-5150 GCA_035643355.1 Actinomycetota bacterium
CACGCCGATCCCTTCCGCTTCGAGCTCGACCACCGCTCCGGGCCAGATCCGCTGCTCCACGCCGGGAGCGTCGAAGGGGTTGGAGACGAAGGCCTCGCCCGGCAGGAGCTCCTCGACCCGGGAGGAGCGGGACACCGATCCCAACAGGTCTCGGGCGGTGCCGTTTAGGTTGCCCTTGGCCCACTGCTCGCCGTCGACGCGGACGGTGAGGAACATGGCCTGGGGGTCGATCTCGTCGGGGGTCACGATGCACGGTCCGATCGCGATGGGCAGGCCGGCGGGTCTCGGCGTGGGGTCCCCGCTCGCGTCCCGCACCGCGAAGTCGGCCACCAGCGTGTAGCCCAGCACGGCTCCTCCGGCCTCCTGGGCCGGCAGCCCTCGGACGTGGCGGCGCAGCACCGCCGCCACCTTCGGGCGGTACTCGAGCCAGCCGGCTCCCTGCGGCCAGGGGATCTCGTCCCCGGGGCCGATGACCCGATGCGCCCCCTCGTCCAGGTCGCGGCCCCGCAGGGACGTGGGCAAGAGCGGCGCGAGCAGACGTGCGCCGTCAACGACGAGGGTCGCTGCCTCGTCCCGCTCCAGGGCGGCGCGGGCGGCGTCGAGCACCGTGCCCCCGTTGCTCGACACGAGCGCCTCCATGGTGGTGGGGAAGACCGGGTGCCCGACGGCATCGGGCAGATCGACCACCCCCACCTCGAGGAGCGCGCCCAGCCGCCGGTGCCCCCCCCGGTCATAGGACACGAGCCTCAAGGGACCACGATGGTACGCCCGCCCGCGAGCGGAATCTCGATATCCGCGGGTCACTTCGCAACCCGTGCGGACTTGGGGAGTCTCCGAGCGCGAGGCTACGATAGGGACCGGTCATCCGCGTCTTCAAAGGGAGGCGACGTCCCATGGCAGAGCAGGGCTTCCGCATCACCTACGCGACGATGTCGGCCGACAACGAGGAGCTCCACAAGCTCTACGACCAGGGGATCCAGACCGCCAGATCGTGGCTCGGCCAGAAGCACCCGTTCTTCGTGAACGGGGAGGCCCGGGAGGGCAGCGGGTACAAGGAGGCCCGTTCTCCGATCGACGGGACCGTGATCGGGGAGTTCGCGCAGGCCACCCGGGAGGACGTCCGGGACGCGGTTGCCGCCGCCAGGGCCGCCTTCCCCGAGTGGGCGAACCGGCCCTGGCAGGAACGCGTGGCCATCATCCGCAAGGCGGCCGACCTGCTCACGGAGCAGCGGAACGAGCTGGCCTCGCTCATGGCCATGGAGGTGGGGAAGAACCGCCTGGAGGCCCTCGGCGACGTGGAGGAGTCCGCGGATCTGTTGCGCTGGAACGCGAACGAGATCGAGCAGAACGATGGCTTCTCCCGGCCGATGCAGTCGATGGGATCGGCCGGCGAGTACTATGACGTCCTTCGCCCCTACGGCGTGTGGGCGGTGATCAGCCCGTTCAACTTCCCCATGGCCCTGGCGGCGGGCCCCTCCAGCGGGGCGTTGGTGGCCGGCAACTGCGTGGTCTTCAAACCCGCTCACATGGGCGTGTTCACGGGGCTCAAGCTGTACGAGGCCTACACGGCCGCGGGCGTCCCGCCGGCCGTGTTCCAGTACCTGTCGGGCTCCGGCAGCGTGATCGGTGACGAGATCGTCAACCATCCGGACGTGAACGGGATCACCTTCACCGGCTCGTACGAGGTGGGGATGGGGATCTACAAGGGGTTCGCCAAGGACTTCCCCAAGCCCGTGATCTGCGAGATGGGGGGCAAGAACCCGACCATCGTCACCGAGAAGGCGGACCTGGACACGGCCACCGACGGCGTGCTGCGCTCGGCCTTCGGGTACGGCGGCCAGAAGTGCTCGGCCTGCTCGCGGGTGTACGTGCACCGCAGCGTCTACGACGAGTTCCTCGCGGTGCTGAAGGACAAGACCGAGAAGATCGCGGTGGGCGATCCGCTGAACAAGGACGTCTACCTGGGGCCGGTGATCGACGACGGTGCGGTGGCCACCTTCGAAGAGGCGGCCGCCGAGGCCAAGAAGAACGGGCGCGTGATCACGGGCGGCGAGCGGCTGACGGACGGCGAGTTCGCCAACGGCACCTACGTGCAGCCCACGATCGCCGAGGTTCCCCTCGACTCCTGGATCTGGAAGAAGGAACTGTTCGTGCCCTTGGTGGCCGTGGCGCCCTACGAGGACCTGGACGAGGCGATCCGGCTCTCCAACGACACCGAGTACGGGCTGACGGCCGGCTTGTACAGCGAGGACCGGGAGCAGATCGACCGGTGGCTGAACTCGATCGAGGCCGGGGTGATCTACGTGAACCGCAGGGCCGGCGCGACCACCGGCGCGTGGCCGGGGGTGCAGCCGTTCGGTGGCTGGAAGGGCAGCGGCACCACCGGCAAGGCCGGTGGTGGGCCGTACTACGTCCAGCAGTACCTGCGCGAGCAGTCGAGGACGGTGATCGAGGGATGAGCACCGCCGAGACCACCGACCTCGCGCAGGCCCGGGCACCCCATCTGGTCACCGAGGTGCCCGGGCCGGAGGCCCTCAACGTGATCGAACGGGACGGGCGGGTCACCAGCCCGTCCCTGCCCCGGGCCTACCCGTTCGTCCCCAGGCGGGGGGCCGGCTCCGTGGTCGAGGACGTGGACGGCAACCTGTTCCTCGACGTGAACGCGGGGATCGCGGTGACCTCCACCGGCCACTCCCATCCGAAGGTGGTGGAGGCCATCCAACGGCAGGCTGCCGAGCTGATCCACTACTCGGCCAGCGACTTCTTCCTGCCGATCTACAGCGAGGTCTGCAAGCGGCTGGACCAGATCACCCCGGTCGGGGGCCCGGCTCGGAGCTTCCTCACGAACTCGGGTACCGAAGCGGTCGAGGCGGCCCTCAAGCTGGCACGCTACTCGACCGGGCGGCAGTACGTGATCGCCATGTACGGCGCCTTCCACGGTCGCTCGTACGGCAGCGTGTCGCTCACCGCATCCAAGGCCAGGTACCACGAGGGCTTCGGTCCCATGCTGCCGGGCGTCCTGCACGCGTTCTACGGCGACTTCGAGTACATCGAGAAGGTCTTGTTCAAGCACCTGGTCGTCCCCAGGGAGGTGGCCGCGGTCGTCGTGGAGCCGATCCTCGGTGAGGGCGGCTACCTGCCCCCACCGGAGGGCTGGCTGGCCTACCTCCGCGAGCTCTGCGACCGGCACGGGATCCTGCTGGTGGCCGACGAGGTGCAGTCCGGGATGGGTCGGACCGGGCGCTGGTGGGCCATGGAGCACTTCGATGTGCAGCCGGACATCGTGCTGGCCGGCAAGGGCATCGCCAGCGGGATGCCGCTGGGGGCCATGATCGCCCGCGAGGACCTCATGACCTGGGAGATCGGCGCTCACGGCTCCACCTACGGGGGCAATCCCGTCGCCTGCGCGGCCGCCCTGGCCACGATGGACCTGATCGAGGGTGGGCTGCTGGACAACGCTCGGGACGTCGGAGCGCTGTTCCTGCAGGGCCTGCGGGAGATCCAGGCCCGCCACGCCGAGATCGTGGACGTGCGGGGCGTGGGCCTCATGATCGGCGTCCGGTTCCCCGACCACGACCACATGGTCCGGGTGGAGGAGGCCGCGTTCCATCGTGGCCTGCTGGTGCTTGGGTGCGGTGACGACGTGATCCGCATGGCACCGCCGCTGGTGTTCCGTCCGGACCAGGTCCAGACGGCGCTGGAGGTCTTCGAGGGGGCCGTGGCCGAGGCCGCGACCGGCTCCTGAACGAGGGGGGTGGCCGCCGTGCCATCGTCGGTGGAGACGCTCACGGTCGATTGCGCGCATCCCGAGGAGCTCGCGCGCTTCTGGGCGGCGGCCCTCGACTACGAGATCGGTGAGGTCGGCGAGGAGGGGGGGCGGATCGCCGCTCCCTCGGGACACGGTTGGCCGGTGCTGTTCATCGTGGTTCCCGAGGGCAAGTCGGCGAAGAACCGGCTCCATCTCGACCTGCGCCCGCCGCTCTCGATGGCCGCCGAGGTGGAGCGGTTGAAGACGCTGGGCGCCACCGAGCAACGGGTGGTGAAGGAGGGCGGCAGCTTCTGGACGGTGATGCAGGATCCGGAGGGCAACGAGTTCTGCGTGCTCCGGGGGCCGGAGGACGGGTGGTCGCCCCCCTGAGGGCGGGTGGGCGAGAAGTCGGACGGTGAGGTATGAGCAAGGTCACGACGATGCGGGACGCCGTGGCGGAGCTGGTCCGCGACGGTGACACGGTGGCGATCGAGGGGTTCACGCACCTGATCTGTTTCGCCGCCGGTCACGAGATCATCCGTCAGCGCAAGCGAGACCTGACGCTGGCGCGGCTCACCCCCGACGTGATCTACGACCAGATGATCGGCGCCGGCGTGGCCCGCAAGCTCGTGTTCAGCTGGCTGGGGAATCCGGGCGTGGGGCACCTGCACGCGGTCCGCCGTCGCGTGGAGCATCAGGACCCCGAGCCCCTGGAGCTCGAGGAGTACAGCCACTTCGGGATGGTCTGTCGTTACGTCGCCGGCGCCTCCAACCTTCCGTTCTTCCCCATCCGGAGCTACTTCGAGAGCGACATCCCCACCGCGAACCCGAAGATCGCCACGATGCAGAGCCCCTACGACGGAGACACCGTCTCGGTCGTCCCGCCCTTGAACCCCGACGTCACGATCGTGAGCGCGCAACGCGCGACGGCGAACGGCGACACCCAGATCTGGGGCTTGCTGGGATGCCAGAAGGAGGCCGCGTTCGCGGCGGACCGCGTGATCGTGGTGTGCGAGGAGGTCGTGGACGAGTCGGTGATCCGGCGCGACCCCAACCGCACCGTGATCCCCGGGCTCATCGTCGATGCGGTGGTCGAGCAGCCCTTCGCTTGTCACCCCAGCTACGCCCAGGGGTACTACGACCGGGACAACCGCTTCTACCTGGAGTGGGAGCAGACCTCCAAGGACCCGGAGGCCCTCCAGGCCTGGCTGAAGGCGTGGGTCTACGAGCTCGAGGGCCATGCCGACTACGTGGAGAAGTTCGGGGCGGAGCACTGGGAGCGCCTCAAGCCCGCCGAGGCGCTATCGGACCGCGTGAACTACGGGGCGTACGCATGAGCGATGACGCAGGGTCCGGGGGGGGCCTGGGGTTCTCCAGGTCCGAGATGATGATCGTGGCCAGC
>DASQQQ010000285.1:0-11228 GCA_035643355.1 Actinomycetota bacterium
GGGCGGTCGCTCCTCGCCCGTCGTGGCCGTGGCCGGCGCGGCGATCGACCTGTCGCCGCGCTGGCTCAAGGACTTCGCGATCCGGACGTTCGGCACCGCCGACAAGCTCGCCCTGCTGGTGGGGATCGGCGCGCTCCTGGCGATCACCGCCGTCCTGCTGGGCATGGCCTCGCTCCGCCGGCCGGTGGTGGGCGCGGCGGGGCTCCTGGTGTTCGCGGGGATCGGGCTCGCCGCCACCTCGACCCGTTCGGGCGCCGTCGCGGTGGACGCCGTCCCCACCGTGGCCGGGGCGGTCACCGGCCTGGCGGCGCTGTGGTGGCTGCGCCGCCTGGCCGTCTCTGGTGCGACGTACGCGGATGACGCGCCGGTGGGTCGGGCGGGCCCCGAGGGTCCACCCGTCGAGCGCCGGAGGCTCCTGATCGGTGCTCTGGCCGCGGCCGGAGGCGCCGCGTTCGTCGCCCTCCTCGGGCAGGAGCTGCTCTACCGCCCGGGGGTCTCGGCTTCGCGCGATGCCGTCCGCCTCCCGGCGCCAACGGATCGGGCCTCCCGCGTCGCCTCCGGCACGGACCTTCGAATCGCGGGACTGGGCCGCTTCTTCACGCCCAACGCGGGCTTCTATCGGGTGGACACCGCCATCTTCCCTCCGGCGGTCGAGACCGACGGCTGGCGGCTCCGGATCCACGGACTGGTGGACCGGGAGCTGAGCCTCGATTACCGCGAGCTGCTGTCCCGGCCGCTGATCGAGCGCGACATCACGCTGACCTGCGTGTCGAACGAGGTGGGGGGCGAGCTCGTGGGCAACGCCCGGTGGATCGGGGCCCCGCTCCGTGACCTCCTCCAGGAGGCCGGGGTGCGGCCGGGCGCCGACCAGATCGTATCGACCTCGGTAGACGGGTTCACCGCCGGGACGCCCACCGCCATCGCCCTGGACGGACGCGACGCCATCCTGGCCGTGGGGATGAACGGCGAGCCCCTCCCGCTCGCGCACGGGTTCCCCGTGCGGATGGTGGTTCCCGGCCTGTACGGGTACGTCTCGGCCACGAAGTGGCTGGTCGACATCGAGCTCAGCCGGTTCGGGGACATCACGCCCTACTGGGTGCGCCAGGGGTGGGCGCCCCGAGCGCCCATCAAGACCGAGTCGCGCATCGACACGCCGCGGGCCGGCGCCTCCCTCCCCCCGGGACGGGTCGCCGTGGCCGGGGTGGCCTGGGCCCAGCACCGGGGGATCGAGGCCGTGGAGATCCGCGTGGACGACGAGCCGTGGTCGGAGGCGACCCTGGCCGCCCAGGACACGGTGGACACCTGGCGGCAGTGGCTGTACCGCTGGCAGGCCACCCCGGGCCCGCACACCCTGCAGGTCCGGGCCACCGACGGGACGGGCGTCGTGCAGACCGGCCAGCGGGTCCCGCCCTTCCCCGACGGCGCCACCGGCTACCACACGATCGCCGTCACCGTGGCGTGACCCACCGCGGGACCAGGGTAAGAGCCACCTGAACGAGCTAGGCGCCGCCTTGGAGCGGTTCGATGACCATCGACATCAGCCAGTCTGCCGACACACGCGCCGTGGTGGGCAACCCACAGACGCGGCGGAAGGTCGCCGCGCTCCTGCTGGCGCTGGTCGCCGGGTACGTGAACGCCGTGCTGGCCATCGTCCTCCTGGACATCTCGATCTCTCACATCACCGGGGATTCCGAGGACCTGAGCATCGCCCTCTCCCAGCTCCACACGGCCATCGTGGTCCGGATGGGGATCCCGGTGGCGACGTTCTTCCTGGGCATCGCGGTGGGCGGTGCGGTGATGGAGCTCTGCGTCCGACGGGGCCTGAAGCGCCGGCTGGCACTGATGGCGCTGATCGAGTCGCTGCTGATCGGCGGGTTCGTGGTGTCGGCCATCGTGGTCGGCGGGAAGCACACGCTCCAGGCCGGCTCATCCCTCCGACTCCTGTGGCTGATCGGGCTGCCGGCCGCCGCCATGGGGATCCAGACCTCCGCCGTGGACCAGATCCGGGGGCGAAGGGTGCGCACCACCTTCCTGTCCGGGATGGTGGCCCGGACCGCTCAGGCGCTGGTCCGATGCGCCTTCTGGGTCCGTGACCGGATGGTCGGGAAGACGGGATCGCTCCGCGACGCCCTGACATCCACGCTGAGGATCGATGCCTTCGATCGCGGGGTCTTCCTGGCCGGGATCTGGATCCTGTGGGTGGGCGGGGCCGCGATGGGCGCGCTGGCGGAGCTCCGGTTCGGGGCCCTCTGCGCGGGGTTCCCGATCACGGTGCTGCTGCTGGTGGGGATCCTCGACCTGATCCGCCCCTACGAGTTCCCCTCGCCGCTCCCGCAGGAGCCGGACCCGCGCGCCGACCTCTGATCGTCGACTCCCTCCGACGCACACATCGAAGGGCCGCTCCGAGAAGGGGTCGCGACATGCCGCCCGAGGTCTCACACCAGCGGCTGCGGGAACCCCTCCAGGTGTTCGCCGGAGGCGAACCGTCGGCGCCCCGCATCGCCGATCAACGTGACGCCTCCCGGCCCGAACGCCCGCCACACGCCATCCTGCCACAGCGCGGCCGAACGCTCGTCGATGCCGACCAGGACGGCATCCTCCCGCGGCGCGGTGGCCGCCGTCCCCTCCACCCAGCCGGCCCCGAAGGTGTCGAAGTGCGGGATCACCGCGACGCCCGGGACCAGGGTCAGTGCCGGACGGGGCCGGCGGCGCCGGTCGCCCGGGTACCGAGCCCGGATCAACGTCCACTCCCCCAGGGCCATCGCCCCGGCCGACGAGCCGGCCAGCGCGGCGCCCGCCCGCCACGCCTCGACCACCGCGTCCCACAGGGGCGTCTCGGACAGCACGTCGGGTACCAGGCCGGGGTCCCCACCGACCAGGTAGAAGAACCGGCCGGCCCGCGCCAGCTCGACGTTCCGAGCCGAGGTGGCATCGGAGCGCCGCCTGGCGGGCAGCTCCTCCACCGCCAGCCCCAGAGCGCGGAACCAGTCCCGCGCATGGCGCACCGCCAGCTCCGGGTGTTGGCGGGCGGCCGCCGTGGCCAGCACGAACGCGGGACCGTCGCCCGCGGTCCGGATCAGCACGGCGTCCTGCTCCTCGTTGCCCGGGTTGAGCTCGTCGCCACCCACCAGCGCCAGGGGACCGGCCCGCATGGGCGCAGTCTGGTGGACGATGGGCTCGGCGTCGAGCGCTCCCCGCTCCGCCGGCCCGCGGGAGGCGCGCTCTCCCGCCATCCGGAACGACGAACGCGGCATCGCCCTCGGGCGATACGGTTCCAGAGGCGGCAGGAGGAGGGACCACCATGGGACAGCGCCTCGTGCACTTCGAGATCACGGCCGACGATCCGGGGCGAGCCGTGGAGTTCTACCGCACGGTGTTCGGATGGGAGTTCGCGACCTGGGAGGGACCACAGACGTACTTCCCGACCACCACCGGGAAGGACGAGCCGGGGATCGACGGCGCGGTGATGGCGCGGTCGGAGCTCCTGGATCAAGCGGTGGTGAACACGATCCAGGTCCAGGACCACGACGCCTCGGCGAAGGCCGTCCGGGAGGCGGGCGGTGAGGTGATCCAGGACAAGCACGCGGTCCCGGGCGTGGGATGGTTCAGCTACTGCCGTGACACCGAGGGCAACGTGTTCGGCATCCTGGAGGGTGACCCCTCGGCGTCCTGAGCTATCCCGATGGACGATGTGTACCTGCGGCGACTCACCGGGCGTGACCTGGCGTTCCTGGCCGCCGCCGGAGGCGACCGAGGGGGCCGGGCCTCCGCGTTCCGCACCGAGCCGGGACGCATCGAGCAGCTGATCGGCAGCAGCGAGGCCTTCGACGCGCTGTTCGCTCCCTGGTCCGAGCACCCCTTCACCGTGGCCAGCCCGTTCCTCGTGTTCTCCGTCCTGCTGGCCGGCACGGCGCGCGAGCTCGGAGCCACCACGTTCGTCCGCGAGTGGGTGGGGCCCCGACAGCGGATCCCGGTGTTCGACGTCCAGGCCCTGCGTGGGTTCTTGGGGGAGCCGCTCCACCGCATCTTCCTGGCCGACGTGCTGGCCTCGTGCACGCGCGTGAGCTCGGGCAGCGTCTGGGTGCGCGACCGCCGTGGATGGACCCGACGCCGCTTCAGCGAGCTGGACCCGGTCCGGCTGGCCGCGCTGCTCGACGTCGTGCCCCAGTCCGACCGGCCCCCCGTGTACCGGCGCCTCGGTGACCTGGCCCTCTTCCTGAGCGGCGTGTTCCCGGACGCAGCCGAGCGCCTGTTCCGGCCGGTCCAGATCGAACGGCTGGAGCGAGCTCTGGCCGAGGTGACCGGCTCGGGCGACCAGGTCCCGGCCGAGCCGCCCGGCGCCGTGGGTCTGCTGGAGCGCCTGGGACGACGCTCCTACCGGGCGGTCCTGCAGAGCGCGCCCGCCCACCCCTTCGACACGAGGAAGGCCCTGCTGCACGTGATCGATCGCTTCACCGATGCCCGGCGCGTCCTGAACGTCATCACCGACCGGCGTCTGTTCCCGGTCCGCGCGGACTGGTTCCCGTCCACCTGACGCACCGCTCTGGCCCCCGGGGCCTGGACCTTCGGTCCTGGTCGGACCCCCTATCGTCGGGCGGCCTCTACCATAGTCGGAACGGCTGCCGATCGGGGCGGCCACGGAGGTGGGATGGAACCGGAGCCACCGGGTCACCGCTCCGACGGGCGGGCGGTGATCCTGACCCAGCACCTCACGAAGGTCTACCCGACGGGCGTGAAGGCCGTGGACCGGCTCGACCTGCAGGTGCACGAGGGCGAGATCTTCGGGCTGCTCGGGCCCAACGGGGCGGGCAAGACCACGACCGTGGGGATGCTGACCACCCGGGTGATCCCCAGCGCGGGCAGGGCCTTCCTGGGCGGCGTGGACGTGGTCGCTCATCCCTCCACCGCCAAGCGGCTCTTCGGCATCGTGTCCCAGACCAACACGCTGGATCGCAGCCTGACCGTGTGGGAGAACCTCTACTACCACGGTCGGTACTTCGGGCTCGGGGCCCGCCAGTCCCGGATGGTGGCGGACCAGCTCCTGGAGGTGTTCCGGCTGGCCGACCGGGGCAAGGCCGATGTCGGCACGCTCTCGGGAGGCATGGCCCAGCGCCTGATGGTGGCCCGCGGCATCGTCCACCGCCCCCGGATCCTGTTCCTGGACGAACCGACCTCCGGCCTGGACCCCCAGTCGCGCATCGCGATGTGGGAGATCCTCCATGAGATCCACGCCGACGGGCAGACCGTGCTGCTCACGACCCACTACATGGAGGAGGCCGACCGGCTGTGCGAGCGGCTGGCGATCATGGACCACGGCAAGATCCTGGCCCTGGACACGCCGGCCGGGCTGAAGCGGACGGTGGGCGGGGACACGGTGGTCCGTATGGTCGCCGAGGGCGATCACGAGCGCCTGGCCGAGGCGATGCGCACGCTCCCCGGGGTCACCGAGGCGCGGGCCCTGGACGGCGCGGTGCATCTGACGGCCCGTGGGAGCGAAGGGTTGCTGCCCCGGGCCGTGGCCCACGCGGAGGCCGCCGGCTTCGTCCTGCACGACCTATCCATCGACGTGCCGACGCTGGAGACGGTGTTCATCAACCTTACCGGGAAGGATCTGCGCGAATGAAGACCGACGAGCGGGAGCCGACGCGACAGGAGATGACCCTGCCCCGGGTCGAGCCCCACCGGAGCACGCCCTGGATCGCCTTCGGCTCCCTGTTGCTGCGCGACCTCACCGTGCTCCGCAAGAACGCGCTGGAGTTCGTGGTCCGCACGATCATGCAGCCGTTCCTGTTCGTGTTCGTCTTCACCTACGTCTTCCCGAAGATCGGGCAGGCCGTCGGGGGCAGCGGTGGGGCGCGCACGTTCTCCAGCGTGCTCGTGGCCGGCGTGGTGGCCATCGCCTGCATCTTCCAGGGGATCCAGGCCGTCGCGCTGCCCCTGGTCCAGGACTTCGGCTACAGCCGCGAGATCGAGGACCGCGTCATGGCCCCGCTTCCGGTCTCTGCCGTGGCGGTGGAGAAGATCCTGGCCGGAGCGGTCCAGGGACTGATCGCTGCGGGCATCGTGTTCCCGCTGGCCGCCGTGGTGCCGGCCACACCGGTCCACCTGAACGTGCAGCCCGTGGAGCTGGCCACGGTGCTCCCCCTGTCGGCGCTGCTGGGCGCCTCGCTCGGGCTGACGATCGGCACGCGCGTGAACCCCCGACAGGTGCCGCTCCTGTTCGGCGTGGTGGTGATCCCCATCACGTTCCTGGGCGCCACCTACTACCCGTGGGCCAGCCTCGGTCCGATCGCCTGGCTGAAGTGGCTGGTCCTGATCAATCCGCTCGTGTACATGAGCGAGGGCTTCCGCATCGCGCTCACCCCGCAGCTCCAGCACATGCCCACGTGGGGCGTCTACCTGGCCCTGGTGGCGTTCACCGCCGCGCTCGCCCTGTGGGGGATCCAGGGCTTCCGTAACCGCGTGCTCTCTTGAGCCTCGCGAGGCCGGCCCCTGGCCGCCTTCCTGAGGCGATCGATGGCCTTCCGCGATCGTCACCCTGGCCGGACCGCGCCCCTCGCTACAGGTGTTGGAGCTCCACGGCATCAAGGCCGAGGAGGCGCGCCGATCCCGGGCTTCGACGGCTCGCCGGTCGTCGAGGGCTGGTGGAGACGGCCGAGGCGCTCGCCCCACCCGGACGTCGATCCTAGCGCTCCTCGGTCGGCGGCCCCTGGTCCCGCTCGGCCCCCGGACGGACGGCGAGGCCCCCCTTCACGGAAGCTTGATGATCCCGTCCATCGCCGCTTGATAGCCCCGCGGTGTCATGTCGGGGACGGACCGATCGAGATGAGAGGAGGTCCGATCATGTGGAAGAAGGCGATCCTCGCCACGGGGCTGGTCGGTGCGCTGGCCGTTCCGGCCGGCGTGGCCGTGGCCACGACCGACACGCCGACCCCGGTCGTCGCTCGGGACCGCGCGGCGGCGCTCGAGTGCCCACCGGACCGGGCGAGGGACCGAGCTCGAGACCAGGCTCGGGACCAGACCCAACAGCCGCTCCGGATCCAGGACCCGGCCGCGTGTGAGTGCGATGGACCGAACGGCCCCGCCGGCTTCGGCCACGGTGGGCCCGGCAACGGCCACGGAGCGATGGACGGGGCCGGTCCGATACACCCCGCGCCGACCGAGGGCACCGGGTTCCGCTACGGAACCGGGGGGCGTTGAGGTCTCCCGACCGGGACTGGGGGGGCACCGCCCGCCGGTGCCTCCCAGGCTCTTACGATGGGCCCGTGGCCCCGAACCGGATCCTGGTGGTCGATGACGAGGAACGGATCCGCTCGCTCGTCGGCTCGTACCTCCGGAAGGAGGGCTATCAGGTCGACGAGGTGCCCACCGGCGAGGAGGCGGTGGCAGCGGTCCGAGCTCGGGCGCCCGACCTGGTGGTGCTGGATGTTCGCCTCCCCGGGATCGACGGCCTGGAGGCCCTTCGTCAGATCCGGCGCATCTCGGAGGTGTACGTGATCATGCTCACGGCTCGGACCGAGGAGACCGACCGGGTGATCGGGCTGGAGGTCGGCGCCGACGACTACCTCACCAAACCGTTCAGCCCCCGGGAGCTCGTGGCCCGGATCCGAGCCATCCTGCGTCGCGGCCGGCGCGGAGCCTCCGACGGAGGCCAGACCCTCCGGTTCGCCGACCTGGTGGTCGATCCCTCGCGCCGCGGGGTGGCGGTCGACGGCCGGGCGGTCGAGCTCACGGCCCTCGAGTTCGACCTCTTGGCCGCACTGGCCTCGGCCCCCGGCCGCGTGTTCACGCGCCGGCAGCTGATCGAACGGGTGTGGGGCTGGGACTTCTTTGGCGAGGAACGCATCGTCGACGTGCACATCCGCAACCTGCGCAAGGCGCTCGGCGACGTGGCGGACGATCCCCGCTTCATCGGCACCGTTCGCGGGGTCGGGTACAAGCTGATCCCGGAGCAGCCGTGAACCCCTGGCGGCGCCTCCGCACGCGGCTGTTCGCGTCCCACCTGCTGGTGATCGCGGTGGGGGCGGTGGCGGTGCTCGCCGTCGCGGTCCTCCTCACTCCCTCGCTGTTCCAGTCCCGTGTGGGCCGGATGGGCCGGGGACCGGGGGGGATGGCAGGCGCCACCTCGGCCGAGCTGCACCGGGCCCTCACGACGTCCCTGGACATCGCGCTGGAGGTGGGTCTCGGGACGGCGCTGATCGCGGCCGGGGCGATCGCGGCGGTGTTGGGAGATCGCATCCTTCGTCCCATCGAGGCGGTGCGGGGCGCGACCCACCGGCTGGCGAGCGGCGACTACGGGCAGCACGTGCCGATCCCGGATGAGGAGGAGCTGGCCGGGCTGGCCGAGGACGTGAACGCGCTCGGCCTGGCGCTGGCCGAGACCGAGGGCCGGCGGGCCCGACTGATCGGCGAGGTGGCGCACGAGCTCCGGTCGCCGCTCACCACGATCCGGGCCTCCATGGAAGGGCTGATCGACGGGGTGCTGGAGCCCACCGTGGAGTCCTTCGCGGCCATCGCGGACGAGGCGGGCCGCCTGGAGCGGCTCGCCGACGACCTCACCTTGCTCTCGCAGGCAGAGGAGCGGGCCATCCCGCTCCACCTGGAGCCGAACGACCTCGGGGAGCTGGCGGCGCGAGCGGCCGAACGGCTGCGCCCGCAGTTCGATCTGCAAGGCGTCGGCCTGAAGATCGAGCCCGGGCCGTCCCTGTCCGTCCACGCCGACCGGGATCGCATCGCGCAGGTGCTCACCAACCTGCTCGGGAACGCCCTCACCCACACGCCACCCGGCGGGACCGTCACCGTCCGGGGCGGTATCCACGGATCGACCGCGTGGGTGGAGGTGGCGGACACCGGAGCGGGGATCCCGCCGGCCGAGCTGGAACGCATCTTCGACCGCTTCTACCGGGTCCCCGATCCGAACCACCCCGCCGGACGGGGGATCGGCCTCACGATCGCGCGAGGCATCGCCCGGGCGCACGGTGGGGACGTCACCGCCGCCTCGGACGGACCGGGCACCGGAGCGATCTTCCGGGTGACGATCCCCGTCGATCGCCAGGCGAGGGGGTGACGTCGCTCCGAGAGGAGAGGGGCGACGGATCAGCGACCCCGAGTCCCTCCCGGGTGGCCATCCAGCCGGTGGGCTTCGTGGAGCCGCACGGGCGCCGCGACCCCGCGCAATTCGACGGGACCGATCTCGACGAAGGTCACCTGGGGGAGCCTGGTCACCTCCACGACCCGATCGCTCACCAGCACCTGGCCCGCCGTGGCGAAGGCCGCGATCCGAGCGGCCAGGCTGACGGTGCGTCCGAAGTAGTCCCCGTCTTGGAAGACCAGCGGCCCGGCCGCGATCCCCGCATGGCCCGGGGGCAGATCGGCGGCGGGGATCTCCTCCTGCATCTGGAGGGCGAACAGCACAGCCCCGGCGGGTTCGGGGAAGTGGACCATCACCCCATCGCCCAGTGACTTCACCGGATGTCCCCCGTGCGCCTGGGAGCCCGACCGCACCAGCGTGCCGAGGCTGGCGGCCATCTCTGCCGCCGCCTGGTCGCCACGCTCCTCCGTGAGGCGCGTGTAGCCGCTGAGGTCCAGGAGGCACATCGCCGGCGGGTGGCTCACGCTCCGATGCAGCCCGGCCTGCTCCAGCGTGGTCTCGACGGCCTCCACCACGTTGGCCATCCACGTGTGTTCGGACAGCGCGTGATACACAGCGAGCAGCGCCGGATCCAGGTGCGGGACCATCGCCTCGGTTGCCGCCGAGGTTCCAGCATGTCCGACCAGCTCATGCCGGCCCGCAGGAGCGGCCCCTCGATCTGGGCCCGGTAGAAGCTCGCATCGGCCTCCGCGATCCGACGCAGGTTCTCGCCCAGGTCCGCACCTGCCGCTCCATGCTGAAGACATCCGCACCCATGGCGATCAACGCCTGCGCGAGCGGAATGATCGCCAGCTCGTCCTGGCGCACCAGGTCGGGACCGGGGCGCGCGTAGCCGATCGACTCCCGATGCTCGCGAGCAGCTCGACGGGCAGGCCGGTATCGGCGCTCAGCTCCCGATAGGTCGTACGACTGAGGCCGGCGAAGCGTTCCCAGTACGAGGCATCGAAGAAGCCGAACGACATGACCCCGCTCTGAACGGCGCTCGCCACCGATGGCAGCGGCACGCCCCCCTGCTCCAAGCCGTGGGCGAAGCGGGCCCGGTGGACGTCCCCCATCGAGAAGGAGGTGTCATGGTCCGGCCGCAGGATCCCCAGTTCGACGGCCCGGTCGACGAACCCACCAGGCACGCCGGCCCGCCGCGCGAGCTCATCGCGCGTGAACCGGCCCATGGCGCAGCATGCTAGTGGATGGGCAGCGCTCGACGCGATGCCGGTCGTGCGGACGCGGTCCGGTACGGTTGGGACGATGCAGTCCGGAGCCAGGGAACCGATCATCGGGGGGGCGGCCGTCTACGACAGGCTTAGCCGGATCGGGCTCGGATCCTTCTTCGACCACGTGGCGGCCGACATCGCGTCCACCGTCCCGAAGAGCGCCAGGGTGCTCGAGGCGGGCTGCGGGCCGGGCCATCTCTCGATCCGATTGGCCGATCGACACCGGTTCCAGGTGATCGCGGTCGACGTGGACGCGGCGATGGTGCGGCGCGCTCGAGCCAACGCTCGCCGGGTTCGAGGACGCGTGCCCTCCTTCCTGGTCGGCGACGTCGCCTCGTTGGCCTTCCCCGACCGGTCCTTCGACCTGGTGGTCAGCACCTTCTCGATGCACCACTGGGCCGACCCCGCGGCGAGCCTGGTCGAGATCGGCCGCGTCCTCCGCCCCGGTGCCACGGCGATCATCTGGGACCTGCGGCCCGGGGTCATCCCGTTCCACTCATCCGTCCCCGATCCCGTGGAGCACAGCCGCGGGTCGGCGCTGCGCGTCGCCCGGGTGACCGGCCGACCATGGCCGTGGCGGTTCCTGCTCACCCAGCGGATCGAGCTGATCCGCGAAGACGGACCGGCCGGGGGCTCGTAGCAGGTCGGCGCCCGAGCGGGTGGTGGAGCCGTGCCGACGGGTTCGGCTCAACCTCCGTCTCAGGCCGTTCGCTCTCGGCCCGCGTCGCGTCCCGGATCTTCCCCGCCATCACCGACCCCGGATGCTCCACCATCACGTGGCGGAACCATCCGTCCGGTCCCATGATCCCGCGCCAGCTCCCGCACACAGGGCACAGCACGGCGATCTCGTCCAGGTCGGGTCCCTC
>DASQQQ010000286.1:0-10043 GCA_035643355.1 Actinomycetota bacterium
GAGCCTGCCACCCACCGCAGCCGCGGCTGAAGGGCCGTTCGACCCGGGTCGGTCGGTCTGCGAGGACGCCGCTTCCCTGGTCGCTGGATGCCGGTTGTAGCGGGCGGCGGGTCCCGTCCGCGCCGTCCCTCCAGAGCACGGTCCCCCGCCTTGCGGGTCCCCAGCCTCTGTCGCATCGGGCGGCCCCCTGGCATCGTCGCACCCATCGATCCGCACCACTGCAGACCTCCGACGGAGGGCGGTCGTGGCCTGGAGGATCATCGCGGTCTGCCTGCTCCTCGTGTGCGTCGCGGGAGGGGCTTCGGCGAACGCAGCCCCCGCTCGTAGGACCTACGTGACCAACGACTGCACCGGCGTGCGCGTCGAGCCTCGGGCGATCATGTTCACCTGCGCGGACGGCAACTTCTACGCCAGGCGGCTGGCGTGGGGGAGCTGGCATCGCTTCCGCGCGGTGGGTGAGGGGGCGATCCATCGCAACGACTGCGAGCCCTCCTGCGCCGGGGGAACCTTCCACATGCGGAGGGGCCGGGTGGTGCTGACCCACCGGCGTTGGTGCGACGACGTCCATCGCTACCTGTTCCGCAGGGTGATGATCCGGTTCCGGCGACCGCTGCTGGGGGACGAGCGCGTGTCCTGGCCGCTCGCCTGTCCCCTGTAACCACCGGACCCTGCGCTTGACAGTCCCCCGCTGGCGAGGCTGAATGCTCGTTCAACCACCCCCGGCAGGAGGCCAGCGCCATGCTCGAGCAGGTCCCGACGTCCGTCACCGCATCCCGCGTCCACCCCGGGCTCCTGGGCCGCGAGTACAGCGACCCGTCGGTCTTCGAGCAGGAGAGGGAACGGATCTTCTTCCGGGACTGGTTCTGCGTGGGGCGCGAGCAGGACCTCGCCGATCCCAACGCCTACCTCACGCGCGATATCGCCGGGGAGTCGATCCTGCTCACCAGGGATCGGGACGGCGCCCTCCATGCCTTCTTCAACGTGTGCCGGCATCGAGGAAGCGTGCTCGTCGAGGATCCCCCGGCCGGCCTCGCCAAAGGGGCGCTCGTCTGCCCCTACCACAGCTGGACCTACGCCCTCGACGGCCGGCTCATCGGCACCCCGAACGTGCACGACGAGGACGGGCTGGACCGGGACGCGTTCGGCCTGCGAGCCGTGCACGTGGACGCCTGGGACGGCTTCCTGTTCGTGAACCTCTCCGTCGAGCCGACCCCGCTGCTCGACCAGCTGGCGATGGACCCCGACGAGCCCCTGTCCTACGGGCGGTACCGGGCCGGCGAGCTGCGGGTGGGCGCCCGGATCGTGTACGAGGTCGCGGCCAACTGGAAGATCGTGCACGACAACTACAACGAGTGCCTGCACTGTCCGGGCGTGCACCCCGAGCTCACGAAGATCGTGCCGCTGTACCGCAAGGGCATGGTCTGGGACGAGCGGCGCGAGGACGGCGGCGTGTTCCTGGGCCAGGGCCTCACCACCTTCACCCTGAGCGGCACCTCCGACAAGCTCCCCGAGCTCCCCGACCTGTCCGAGGTCGATCGGTGCACCTACTACGGGTACACGGCGTTCCCCAACCTGCTGGTGAACCTGCTGTCCACGGGGATCATGAGCTACACGCTGTACCCGCGCTCGGCCGGGCACACCACGATCGTGTCCGAGTACCTGTTCCGGCCCGAGACCGTGGACGCCGACGGGTTCGACCCCTCGGAGATGGTGGAGTTCCTGGACCTGGTCAGCCGGCAGGACTGGACCGTGTGCGAGCGGGCCCAACGCGGCGTGGCCTCGCGCGGGTTCGTGCAGGGCGTCTACCCACCGCAGGACGAGCTCCTCCACCGCTTCGCGGAGCGCTACCGAGGCGAGATGGCCCGCCGCCTGCCCTCGCCACCGGAAGCGTAACGGCGGGCGGGTCGGGGAAGATGCTGCAGATGGGGGGACCCCTGGAGATCGTGGGGCCGGAGGTCGAGGACGCCGAGCGCGTGCTCACGCCCGAGGCCCTGACCTTCGTTGCGAAGCTCGAGCGCGGGTTCGGGGCTCGGCGCCGCGAGCTGCTGCAGACCCGCCACGAACGGCAGGCCCGGCTGGACGCGGGCGAGAGGCCCGACTTCCTCCCCCCGCGCCCCGAGGTGCAGGACCCCGGCTGGCGGGTGGCCCCGCCCCGTGCGGACATGGTCGACCGCCGGGTCGAGATCACCGGCCCGGTCGAGCGGAAGATGATGATCAACGCCTTGAACTCGGGCGCGCGGTGCTTCATGGCCGACTTCGAGGACGCCAACTCCCCCACCTGGGAAAACTGCGTGCAGGGCCAGGCCAACCTGATCGACGCGATCGAGCGGACCATCTCGCTCGACACCGGCGAGAAGACCTACCGGCTGGACCACGAGACCGCCACGCTCCTGATCCGGCCCCGCGGGTGGCACCTGGCCGAGAAGCACGCGCTGCTGAACGGCGAGCCGGTCTCGGCTGCGCTGTTCGACTTCGGGCTGTCCTTCTTCCACGGAGCGCGCCGCCTGCTCGAACGCGGGAGCGGCCCTTCCTATTACCTGCCCAAGCTCGAGAGCCACCTGGAGGCGCGCCTGTGGAACGACGTGTTCCGCCTGGCCCAGGACGAGCTCGGCATCGATCGCGGTTCGATCCGCGCCACCGTGCTGATCGAGACGATCCTGGCCGCCTTCGAGATGGAGGAGATCCTGTTCGAGCTGCGCGAGCACGGCTGCGCGCTGAACGCCGGACGATGGGACTACATCTTCAGCGTGATCAAGAAGTTCCGCGCCCATCCGGACTTCCTGCTCCCCGACCGGGGGCAGATCACGATGACGGTCCCGTTCATGCGCGCCTACACCGAGCTGCTGGTCTCCACCTGCCACCGACGGGGCGCCCAGGCGGTGGGCGGCATGGCCGCCTACATCCCCTCGCGGCGCGATCCCGAGGTGAACGAGCTCGCGCTGGCCAAGGTGCGGGAGGACAAGGAGCGCGAGGCCGGCGACGGGTTCGACGGGAC
Organism: Actinomycetota bacterium; assembly: GCA_035643355.1. Taxonomy (GTDB): domain Bacteria; phylum Actinomycetota; class UBA4738; order UBA4738; family HRBIN12; genus DASQQQ01. The sequence goes on from DASQQQ010000286.1 coordinate 2,996, forward strand.
CTGGGTGGCGCACCCGGACCTGGTGCCGGTGGCCGATGAGGTGTTCACCAAGCACCTCGGCGACCGGCCGAACCAGATGGACCGCCTGCGCGACGACGTCCGGGTGAGCGCGCCGGACCTGCTCGACGTCCGGATCCCCGGCGGCACCGTGACCGAAGCCGGGGTGCGGGCCAACGTGGAGGTCGCGCTGCGGTACCTGGACTCGTGGCTCTCGGGCGTGGGAGCCGCGGCGATCAACGACCTGATGGAGGACACGGCCACCGCCGAGATCGCCCGCTCCCAGGTCTGGCAGTGGGTGCACCACGGCGCCGCCACCGAGGAGGGCGAGCCGGTGACGGCCGCCTCGGTGCGCGAACTGGTCGGATCCGTCCCGGTGGCGGACGACGCCAGGGCCGTGTTCGAGGAGGTCGCTCTCACGGAGCCGTTCGTGGGGTTCCTGACCTTCTCCGCCTACGACCGGTTGCCCTGACCTCGGGTTCCCCCTGCGCTCGCCGGGTATGGCACGGTATTGGGGAGGGAGGGGTCATGAGCGAGCACACGTTCGAGCAGGCGATCGAGCGGCGGGTGCGGGCCCTGGCGGATGGGTGGGCGACGGATCCCCGGTGGTCGGGGATCCAGCGCACCTATTCGGCCGAGGACGTCGTGCGGCTGCAGGGCTCCGTGTCCCTGGAGCACACGCTGGCCCGGTTGGGCGCCGATCGGCTGTGGGAGCTGCTGCAGGAGCGCTCGCGCGTGGTGTCCCTCGGGGCGCTCACCGGTGGTCAGGCCGTGCAGATGGTCAAGGCCGGACTGGAGGCGATCTACCTCTCGGGCTGGCAGGTGGCGGCCGACGCCAACCTGGCCGGGCAGACCTACCCCGATCAGAGCCTGTACCCGGCCGATTCCGTCCCGGCCATGGTGCGGCGGATCAACAACGCGCTGGTGCGGGCCGACCACATCGCCTGGGCCGAGGGGGACACCTCGACCCGCTGGCTGGTGCCGATCGTGGCCGATGCCGAGGCAGGGTTCGGTGGGGCGCTCAACGCGTTCGAGCTGATGAAGGCCATGATCGAGGCCGGTGCGGCCGGGGTGCACTTCGAGGATCAGCTGGCCGCCGAGAAGAAGTGCGGGCACCTGGGGGGCAAGGTGCTGGTGCCCACCTCACAGTTCATCCGCACGCTGACGGCGGCGCGCCTGGCGGCGGACGTGGCGGACGCGCCCACCGTCCTGATCGCCCGGACCGACGCCGACGCTGCGCCCATGGTGACCAGCGACGCCGACCCCTACGACGCTCCGTTCCTGACCGGCGAGCGCACCGCGGAGGGGTTCTTCACCGTGCGTTCGGGGCTCGAGGCCGCGATCCACCGGTCCCTGGCGTACGCGCCGTACGCGGACGTGCTGTGGTGCGAGACCTCGACCCCGGACCTGGATCAGGCCAGGGACTTCGCCCAGGCGATCCACGAGCGCTTCCCGGGCAAGCTGCTGGCCTACAACTGCTCGCCCTCGTTCAACTGGCGTCGCCACCTGGAGGAGCGGGACATCCAGCGGTTCACCGATGCGCTGGGCGAGCTGGGGTACCGGTTCCAGTTCATCACCCTGGCCGGCTTCCACGCCCTGAACGCCTCGATGTTCGAACTGGCCCACGCATACGCGCGGGAGGGCATGAGCGCCTACGTCCGCCTCCAGCAGCGCGAGTTCGGGATGGAGGAGCTGGGCTACACGGCCACCCGCCACCAGGCCGAGGTCGGCGCGGGCTACTTCGACCGGATCGCCCGCGCGATCGGTGGCGGGCTCAGCTCGACGCTCGGGCTGACCGGCTCCACCGAGGAGGCGCAGTTCGACGGCGATCACCCCTCGCGCCCAGCCTCGCGGATGGACCCCGATCCGAACGAGGCGCGAGGGTGAGCCCACCGGTGAGCCGGTAGCGGGCGTGAGCGCCGAGCCCAGGCGGCCCACGACCACGGAGGTGCCGGCCAGCCGGCTGGCGAACGAGACGGCTCCGCTGATCGCGACGGCCTTCGAGGAGCACCAGGCCCGGTTCGCCGCGATCACGCGACGGGCCCGGGTCCGGTTCGAGGCACGCGACTGGCACGCGGCCGTGGACGATGCCGTGGAGCGGCTGGAGCTGTACGCGGAGATCGTGCGACACGTCGAGGACGAGCTCCGCCGGCGGCTGGGTCCGGCGGTGGGCGACCGCGATGTCTGGACCGGTATGAAGGCCCTCTACTCGGGTCTGGTGGCCCAGCGGGAAGACCGCGAGATCGCCGAGACCTTCTTCAACTCGCTCACCCGACGGATCTTCGCCACCGCGGGCGTGGACCCCAACATCGAGTTCATCCACAGCGATCGCGAGGGTCCACAGGGACGCCCGCTCGACCTGCTCCGTCCTTACCCGGTGACCTCCACCGCGGAGGTCCTGGAGCGGGCGGTCCGCGACGCGTGGCCGGACGCAGCCTTCGCGGATCTGCGCGCCGACGCCCGCCGAGCGGCCGAGCGGATCGACGGTCACCTCGACCGACCGCCCGACGCGCTGGAAGTGGTGGAGGCCCCGTTCTTCCGCCGTAAGGGCGCCTACCTGGTGGGACGGCTGCGCGTGGGGGCCGTCTCGGTCCCCCTCGCGCTGGCCCTCCTGAACGACGGCGGGGGGATCGCGATCGACGCGGTCCTGCTCGGGGAGAACGACCTGTCGATCCTGTTCAGCTTCACCCGCTCGCACTTCCACGTGGACGTGGGATCGCCGGCCGACCTGGTGGCCTTCCTCAAGCAGCTGATGCCCCGCAAGCCCGTGGCCGAGCTCTACATCTCGATCGGGTTCCACAAGCACGGCAAGACCGAGCTGTACCGGGACCTGCTGCGGTACCTGGGGAGCAGCGACGAGGCCTTCGACCTGGCGCCCGGGACCCCGGGCATGGTGATGGTGGTGTTCGCGATGCCCGGCTACGACGTGGCCTTCAAGGTGATCCGCGACGAGTTCCCGCCCGCGAAGGTGATCACCCGCCAGGGCGTGATGCGCAAGTACCGGCTGGTCTTCCGGCACGATCGGGCCGGAAGGCTGGTGGAGGCCCAGGAGTTCGAGCACCTGCGCTTCCCGCGATCGCGGTTCACCCCGGCCCTGCTGGACGAGCTCGAGCGCGGGTGCGCGCGTCACGTCGCGGTGGGAACGGAGGACGTGGTGATCCACCACGCGTACGTGGAGCGCCGGGTGGTGCCGCTGGACGTGTTCATCGCCGGGGCCACCTCGCACGAGCGGGCCGCCGCCGTGGTCGACCTCGGCCGGTCCATCAAGGACCTGGCGGCCACGAACATCTTCCCCGGGGACCTGCTGCCCAAGAACTTCGGCCTGACCCGACACGGCCGGATCGTGTGCTACGACTACGACGAGCTGTCGCTGCTGACCGACCTGTCGTTCCGAGAGTTCCCGCCGTCCAGCGCCGAGGACGAGGTGGCCGACGAGCCCTGGTTCGGGGCCACCCCCCACGACGTGTTCCCCGAAGAGTTCCCCAACTTCGTGGCGCTGCCGCCGGACCTGCGGGAGGTGTTCGAGGCCCGCCACCGGGATCTGTACGACGTGGGCTACTGGCGGAGGATCCAGCGCCGGGTGGCCGGCGGCGAGATCGTCGACATCTTCCCCTACGAGCCCTCCCAACGCCTGGGGTGACGAGGCCCGGTCCTGGGGACGGGTCTTCGAGCCTGCGCGGAGGGCCAGCCGACCCGGGTTAGGAGTTGGTTAGGAACCCGGTGGAAACACAAGCTCCGCGGGTATCGCCGGGCGAAGGTGGTACGAGGGTGAGCTCCGTCGCCCTCCACAGGACCCGGGAGGCACGTGCAGGAAGCGACTCGATCGGCGCCGGCGAGCATGGCGCCCAGGCCCCGAGCGGCCGCCCGGACCCCCGTCGCGCGACCCGTGGCGGCGCTGTGGCACGCCCTGCGGGCGCGCCAGTGGCTGAAGAACGTCCTGGTGGTGGCCGCGCCGGGTGCGGCGGGGATCCTGGCCCGTCCCCACGTCCTGGCCGAGATCGGGATCGCCTTCACCGCCCTCTGCCTGGTGGCCAGCGCCACCTACCTGGTGAACGACGTGCTGGATGCTCCCGCCGACCGCTCGCACCCCACCAAGCGCCTGCGTCCGGTGGCCTCCGGAGCGCTCCACCCCGCGGTCGCGTTGGCGGCGGCCGGCGTGCTGTTCGGGGCCGGCCTGGCACTGGGGACCGCGCTCGGGGAGCGCTTCCTGCTGGTGGTGGCCTCCTACGTGCTGATCACGATCGCCTACAGCACGTGGCTGAAGCGGGTGGAGGTGTTCGACCTGGCCGCGGTCGCCTCCTGCTACGTCCTGCGCGCCCTGGCCGGAGCGGCGGCGGCCTCGGTGGCCATCTCCCCATGGTTCCTGATCCTCACCTCCTCGGCGGCGGCGTTCGTGGTGGCCGGCAAGCGCTCCGCCGACCGGTCGGCCCTGGCCGGCAGCGGTGAGGTCCGGCTGAACGGGAACGGCTCCGACTACCCGATGGCGTACCTGCGCTACGTGCGGACGCTCGCCTCCGGCGTGGCGGTGGCTGCGTACTGCCTGTGGGCGTTCGACATCCCCCACCTGGTGGACGGCATCGCTTGGAGCCAGATCTCGATCGTCCCCTTCGCCCTGGCGATCCTGCGGTACGCGCTGCTGATCGAACGGGGTCGTGGCGGCCAGCCCGAGGACGTGGTCCTGCACGACCGGCCGCTGCAGCTGATCGGGGCGGTGTGGCTGGTGGTGTACGCGGTGGGGATCTACACGCGATGAGGACCGCTCGCACCGGGGAGGGGCGACTGATCGCCGGCTGGGGCCGGACCGCTCCCACGCGAGCCCGGATCGAGGAGGTGCACCGACCCCAGGACGTGGCTCGGGCCCTGGCCGCCGCCGGCCCCCGAGGCATCGTGGCCCGCGGGCTGGGACGCAGCTACGGCGACGTCGCCCAGAACGCCGGGGGTCACGTCCTGCACATGCGGGGGCTGTCCGGGATCCGCCAGCTCGATACGGGCCGCGGGCTGGTCCGGGTGGCCGCCGGCACCAGCCTGGACCGACTGCTGCGCGAGCTCGTCCCCCTGGGATGGCTGCCTCCGGTGCTCCCCGGAACCCGGTTCGTGACGATCGGCGGGGCGCTCGCGAACGACGTCCACGGCAAGAACCACCACCGCGACGGCGGCTTCGCCGACCACGTGGAGGACCTCACGATCGTGACCGCCGACGGCCATCCCCGGCGGATCACCCCCAGTACGGACCCGGATGCGTTCGCCGCCACGGCAGGAGGGCTCGGCCTCACCGGCGTGGTGACCGAGGTCGCCCTCCGCCTGCTGCCCATCACCACCGCCCACATGGTCGTGGACACCGACCGCACCGCCGACCTGGACGAGCTCATGGCCCGGATGCAGCAGGAGGATCATCGGTACCGGTACTCGGTGGCCTGGGTGGACTGCCTGGCGCGCGTACGGCAGCTCGGCCGGGGCGTCCTCACCCGCGCCGAGCACGCGCTCTCCGATCAGCTGGGCCCCCGCCGATCGCGCCGGGGTCGAGCCTTCCGGGCCCGGACACTCGGCGCGGTGCCCCCTGGGGTCCCCCGGCTGGTGGGACGGGCCACGGCCGCGGCGTTCAACGAGGCGTGGTTCCGCAAGGCGCCGCGCCGGGAGCGAGGACGGGTCCGATCCCTGGCCTCCTTCTTCTTCCCCCTGGACGCGGTGGGGGAGTGGAACCGCCTCTACGGGCCGCGAGGGCTGATCCAGTACCAGCTCGCGGTTCCGGACGGGCAGGAGCGCGCCGTGGTCGCCGCGATCGAACGGCTCTCGAGGGCGGGCTGCCCGTCGTCGCTGGCCGTGCTGAAGCGGTTCGGGCCGGGCCGGGGGATGCTCTCGTTCCCCATCGCCGGGTGGACCCTGGCCCTGGATCTCCCGGCCGCCCATGGCGGGCTGGGGCGGGTGCTGGACGGGCTCGACGAGCTGGTGGTGGAGGCCGGGGGGCGGGTCTACCTGGCCAAGGACGCTCGCCTGCGTCCGGAGCTGTTGCGCGAGATGTACCCGGAGCTCGAGGCCTGGCGGGAGGTGCGGGCGGCCATGGATCCCGACCGGATGTTCCGCTCTGACCTGGAGCGGCGCCTGATGGTGGCGGGCGATGAGCGGAAGGAGACCTGGTGAAGGACGGATCGGGTTCGGTGCAGACGGCGCTGATCCTGGGCGGAGCCTCGGATATCGGCCTGGCCACCGCACGGAGGCTGGTCCGCGATCGCACCCGAACGGTGGTCCTCGCGGCCCGCAAGCCCGAGCGGCTGGCCGAGGAGGCCGACCGCCTCAGGACCCTGGGGGCGAGCCGCGTGGAGCTGCTCCCCTTCGAGGCCCTGGAGCTCGAGAGCCACGAACGGGTGATCGATGACGCGTTCTCGCTGACCGGGGACCTGGACGTGGCGGTGTTGTCGTTCGGCCTCCTGGGCGATCAGCGGGTGGCCGAGAGGGACGCCGCCGCGGCCGTGGAGATCGTGCGGACGAACCAGCTGGCGTCGACCTCGTTGCTGATCCCGCTGGCCGAGCGGATGCGGGGCCAGGGTCACGGGACCATCGCGGTGCTGTCCTCGGTGGCCGGCGAGCGGGGCCGGCGGTCCAACTTCGTGTACGGCTCGTCGAAGGCCGGCCTGGACGTGTTCTGCCAGGGGCTGGGCGACGCACTGCACGGCTCGGGCGTGCACCTGCTGGTGCTCCGCCCGGGGTTCGTGCGAAGCAAGATGACCCAGGGGATCCCTCCCGCCCCCCTCTCGGTGGACCCCGAGGACGTGGCCGCGGCCCTGGTGCGCGGGGTCCGCTCGGGCGCCGAGGTGGTGTGGGTGCCCTGGATGCTCCGATGGGTGATGAGCGGGCTGCGGCACCTGCCCCGACCGATCTTCCGGCGGCTGGAGATCTGATGGAGGGATCCCACCCGGCCTCGCTGCCCTCCCTCACCGGGCGCCGCCCTCCGGCCCGGCGCCGGCACCGGTTCCGTCGGATCGCAGCCCTGATCCTGGTCGTCCTGGCGATCCCCACCGGCTGGTCCTTCTCCCGTGCCCTGACGGCGCCCGGC
>DASQQQ010000287.1:0-6176 GCA_035643355.1 Actinomycetota bacterium
CTGGGCGGACAGCCCGCCGAAGAACGCCCCGGCGATCAGCACGGCGCCGGACACCACCGAGACCACGATCAGCCCTATCCACGTGCGCACCGTGAGGATCTCCCCGCCCACCGCGGTGAGGCCGAACAGGGCGCCCGTGGTGAGCGCCCCACGCAGCAGACCCTTCAGCTGCGACCAGAGCGGGATGTGCAGGATCCGACCGATCATCGACGGGTAGGCCAGGCTCTGCGGGATCCGTCCCAGCACGAACCCCGTCACCACCCCGGCGATCCCCAGGTGGTACTCGGCCACGAAGAGCCAGGCCAGGGCCACGGACAGGCCGATCGACACGACCCCCAGCAGCACCTTGCGCCGCAGGTTCAGGGTGAGGTCGATGATGTTCGAGTCGACCCGGATCACCGTGAGCTGCACCACCATGAGCACGATCAGCAGCGTGGGCCCCAGGCCCGGGTAGTAGCGCTCGCCGACCCACAGCCGGAGGAAGGATCGCTCCCACAGCAGCACGCCGGCGCCGGCCACGGTGGCCATCATCCACGCGGCCGCCATGGTCTCGTTGCGCACGCGCGAGGCCCGGGAGGTCTCCCCCGCCCCGATCAGCCCCCCCAGCCCCGGGGCCATGCCGAACACCAGGCTGGTGACGCCCGCCATGATCGTGATGGGGACGAACCGGGTCAGGGAGTAGACCGTCACCTCCGAGGCGGTGCCGGCGATCCCCAGCACGATGATGTCCCCGCCCATCGTGACCTTCATCACGAAGTTCCAGACCAGGAACCACCAGCTGAGCGAGAGGAACCGGCGGACCGCGGGCATGTCGGGCTTGGCGTAGCCGAACCACGGCACGTAGATCCGGGTCAGCCAGAAGTAGGTGGCGCCGATCACCGTGGTCCCGGCGACCGTGGCCACCGCGATGCCCACCAGGCCGAACCCCATCACGGCCGCCACCACCAGCAGGATGCCCTCGACGAACTCCAGGGACGCGGTCAGGCCCATCCGCTTGTAGGCGACGTTCTGCCCGGCCATGACGGCCCAGGGGATGTTCGTGATGCCGGCCACGATGATGTCGGCGATCAGCACCATCCCGGCGATGCGGATGATCCACGCCCCGGCCGGCGGCACGTGCATCCATCCTGGGGCGAACCAGGAGATCGCCAGGCCGATCGGGAGCAGGATCGGCAGGAAGATCAGCCACACGGCGACGGCGCTGCCCACGGCCCGGCGCTTGTCCTCCAGGTCGGTCGAGGACTGGCGGTTGGCCACGAACCACTTCAGGGCCTCGGCGGGACGGCCCCCGGCCGGGTTGGTGTGCCCGATCAGCCGCTGCAGGACCTGCCAGTTGCCGAAGCCCGTGTCCCCCAGGTGGTGCAGGAGGATCGGGTTCACCACCAGCCCGGTGATGGCCCGGGCCGCGTAGTCGAGGGCCTGGGCCACCGAGTTCAGGGACGCCTTCTTGGTCAGGCTCCCGTCCGAGAACAGCCGGGTCTTGGCCCGGGTCACCAGGCCGGGACGGGGGGCCTCGGGCCGATCGGCCACCCGCACCAGGGGGTCCTCGGCCACCGCTACAGCCCCCCCCAGATCGCGGCCCGGATCCGCGCCAGCACCTCGTCCCGAGGACGGCCGGCGTCGATCACCAGGGCCGGGGTGCGGCTCCAGTCCAGGGCCCAGATCTCCTCCGCCCGGCGGCGGACGAACCCCTCGCTCTCGACCCCCCGCCGCCGTGCCACCGCCACGTCCGGGTCCACGCGCAGCACGATCAGGACGTCGGGATAGCCGGCCCGCCGGTAGTAGCGCTCCTCCATGCGGGCCAGGATCGCCACCAGGGGGTGGCGGCGACGGGACCGGGACAGCCGGGCCGTGGCGGGACCGTCCATCTGGGTGACCTCGGCCAGGGGGAACCGGTCGCAGATCACGATGGCGCCTTGGGAGGCCAGGCGGCGGGCCCGCACGGTGGCCAGGTACCGGTCCCGCGAGGTCAGGACCTTCCGGACGAGCTTCAGCAGCCGCCGCGTCGTCATCGGGTCATCGTCGGTGAGCTCGACCGGGGTGCGCCCCTCGGGGGAGGGAGTGCCCTGGGGACCGCCCCCGGCCCCCCGCCAGACGGCGTGGACCAGGGCCGAGGTCAGCGAGCGGGGCGGCTTGCCCAGGTGCATCGCGATCGCGTCCAGGTCGCGGGACAGCCAGCGGTGCACCTCCTCCACGGCGGTGGTCTTGCCGGCGCCGTCGCCGCCCACGATCGCGATCAGGGCGCCCCCGCCCTCCAGCCGGCTCCGGGGGGGCCGCCGGTGCAGGATGCGCCGGTCCAGGGCCCGTCGTCCCCGCCGCCACACCCGCAGGAACGGATCCAGCGCGGGCGAGCGTCTGGCCTGCGGAGCGAGCGCGCGCTCCAGGCGGGCGGCGGTCCGCGCCCGGACCAGGGGCGAGGTACCGGGCTCCAGGCACCGCAGGCATCGATCCCACAGTTCGGGGCCCACGGAGGGCAGGTGCTCGCGCACCAGCCCCCGCCCCTCCTCCGAAGTGGCCAGCGCACGCAGGTACCCGAGCTCGTGAGCCTCACCCTTGGACAGCGATCCCTGGCCGGTCAGCATGGCGTCCGGCGTGGAGTGCTTCAGCACCATCCGCAGGACGAACACGACCAGCTCGAAGGCCGGCGCCGGCACCCGGAACAGCGGTCCCTGCTCGGCCGAGACCAGGTACGCCCGCTCGACCGGCAGGCGGTAGTTCTTCGTCATGTCGTCGCCCAGCACCAGCTGGTGGTGCACGTGCAGGTGCACCACCCTCCCGGAGGGCTCGTCGAACCCGTACGCGTGGTACACGCCGGGCATCCGCTGCCTGGCCTGGGGCGGGCGGCCGCGCTTGAAGCCGAGGTCGTGGACGATCCGGGCGAAGCGCTCGCCGTGGTCCGGGTCCACCAACAGATCCAGGTCGCTCTGGGCCAGCGCCGAGCGGTCCAGGGCCGCGTTGCTCTTCCAGTGGCAGTACGCGACCCCGTCTTCCGACAGCCTCCGACACAGGCGCCGCACCAGTTCGACGGCCGTGGGCTCCTCACCCGCCGGGGGACGCGGAGCAGGCGGAACGGGCGCCGGCGCGCTCGGCTCCCGGAGCGGGGAGGAGGACGCGACCAGGCCGGCGCCTGCCGGTTCGACCGGAGAGACGTCCCTCACCGGCCGATCCGGGGGAAGCGGGGCGGACCGAACGTTGGCTGGAACGGGATGAGGACCTCCTGGGCTGCCGGGACGACACGACCCCCTCGGGTCATGCCCCTCGACGATAGGAACCGGCCGTACGTATCGCACGCGTGCGGCCGCGTATCTCTCCTACGTCGAACGCATGACTCCCCGGGCCCGTGGACCGGCCGGCAGACGACTGGGCCCCGGCTCATCCCCAACCCGCACGCTCCACCGGCTCCGCCTCCGCGGGCCGTCCGGGGATCCACAGCCGGGCGTCGGGCAGCACGTCATCGTCCCGGTACGCGTCCAGCTCGAACAGCTCGAGGATCCGCATCACGCGGGACTCCGCGCCGCGATCGACCTTCCTCCGCCACTTCTCCACCAGGATGGGCCGATCGCCCGCGGCGCCCTCGGTGAGCAGCCGACGGGTCTCCTCCGCCGACTTGAACCGCACGTTCACGCTCGGCACACCCAGACGGTCCCGCATGCGCTCGGGGCTCGGCAGCGCCAGTTTCGCGCAGAGCTCCTGGATCACCGGCTCGGGGTCCAGGACCAGCTGCTCGTACGTGACCACGGCCCAGTCCGGGGTGGCTTCCCGCAACGCGACGGCGTTCTGCAGACACCAGGACAGGACCCCGCGCTCCAGGTCGGTGCCCTGGGCGGCGATCCGTTCGGCCTCGGTCAGCTGCTCGGGGCGGAAGTGTCGGCGGTAGTCGCCGTGCAGGAACGTGGGGAGCACCGGCCAGCGCTCGCTGGAGATCGCCACGGCGATGGGATGGCGCAGCAGGTACACCACCCGGGCGTCGAACGTGTCGCGGATCCAGTTCACGCGATCCGCCGGCGCGTGGATCTCCTTGAAGACGATGCGATGGCTGATGGGCCGGTAGGGGGTCCGAAGCGGGCTGGGGTTCGTGAAGCCGATCCGGCCGGCGCAGATCCTGCCCAGGTACCGCTGGAGCTTCTGGGTGACCTCGGTACCGTAGAGCTCGTCCCAGTCCCGGATCCCCGAGCGCCGCCGGACCACCGGGTTCTCGAGGTACAGGGGCTGGTTGCAGGTCTTGAACCCCGGCTGGCTCCAGATCAGCTCCATCAGCCAGGTGCTCCCGCTCCTAGGCGTGGAGTACAGGAACACGTTGGGACGGCCGTCTGGGCGGTGCAGGTTCGAGCCCGCCTTCACGGTGCGAGCCACGGCCTTGCGGATCACCGGGCGCTCCTTCCCTCGATCCGCCCCGTCACCGCCAGGACCTGCTGCGCGATCTGCTCGGGGGCACGCTGATCGCTACGGACCGGCAGCAGCGCCGGCGCGGCGTCTCCGGCCATCTCCAGGACCTCGGCGAAGGCTCGTCGGTACCGCTCCAGGAAGGCCCGCTGCTGCTCCACCGACGGCTCCGAGCTCAGGTACCAGTGCCCCCGCCGCTCGACGCGGCCCAGCAGCACCTCGTCCGGGGCATCGAGCGAGACGATCAGGTCCAGGGCGTGGGCCCACCCGTCCAGCATCGTGCGCCACCACCGACCGAACCGTTCGCTGCGGGCGAGTGGTGGTCCGAACTCGCGCAGGCGGGCCAAGCGGTAGATCGGTCCGTGATCGAGCACCACGAGCGGCGACGCCGACCAGGTCCCCCGCTGGACGGCCCGCAGCCACGAGTCCAGGAAGGCGATCGACTTCATCTCGTTCCACGTGAACCAGCGGCCGCGGGGGCGAGCGCGCAGCCAGATGGGCACCAGGCCGGCCAGCCGGAGCACCAGGCGCGGGAACCAGATCCGCCGGGGGACCCGCACCCCCGCCGCGACCCGCCCCTCCCGGGACCGGAGCGCCCGGGCCAGGGAGGTCTTCCCGGCGGTCGCCGGGCCCATGAGCTCCACCAGCACCGGCCGGTGCCGGACCTCGGGCCCGTGGGCGCCCGCCCCATCGGCGGCGGTCACGTCGGCGGGAGGGGCCGGCCGGGTGCGGGCGAGGTCCATGTGCAGATACTGTACGGAGCGGTCCAGGACCGGACACGCGGCCCCGAGCGTATCTCGGGTACGTCGAGCGAACCAGCGGCCGGAGGCGGTGCGGCGACCGCCCTCATCCCCTGCCCTCGGATCGACGATCCCCGGGGGCGGGTGATGCCAGCCCGGCGTAGGCGCGCTCGGCCGCCGCGCGAAGCGGGGCCAACGACGGTCCTCGGTACGCGGCCTGGAGCTCCTCCTTGGCCGCCCGGCGCTCGGCCGTGGGCCGCTGGACCCGGAGCTCGGGGATCGCCGGCCGGCGCCCCTCCAGGCGGTACCGTTCGGTGGCCGCCCGGTACTGGTCCAGGCTGATCAGCCCCGAGACGAACCGGTTCAGGTGCGGCTGCCAGGGCGGGCCCTCGGCCCGTTCGTCGATCAGGGCGAACACGGCCTCCACGTTCTGCTCGGTGTGCTCGAAGGATCGGAACGCCCTGCCGAAGCGCTCGTTCACCCGCCGGATCACAGCTCCGAGGTCGGTGGTCACCTCCTCGAAGGCGCCCACCACGAATCCGGAGCGGAAGGGCCGGATCCGCTCGTAGAACGCGACGTAGGTCTTGAGCCACTGCGTCAGGGGGATCCCCGGCTCCCGGACGGCAGCCGACAGGATCGTGGGCTCGGGCTCCCGCACGGTCAGCAGCGCCGGCACACCGCGGCGGGCCGCCATCACCATGGCCGCCGCGGCGTGCATGTGGTGCGCCACGCGGACGTGGTCGTTCTGGGCGAACTGGAAGGCGATGGCCGCGAACGTCCCCGCGGACCGGGTGAAGCCGTCCACCAGCAGCTCGGTCTGCTCGCCGAGGGCCGTGTGATCGTTCTTCCACCGGGCCAGCGGAAGGTAGACGCCCGGGCGGAGCGAGATCCAGCGGCGCAGGACGTGGCGGGAAGCGGTGAGCGCCGAGCTCTGCCCGGGGCGTCGAGTCGGCACGGTCCCCATCGCCACTCAGGAACCGGTCAGTCCACGGTACAGCCCGGACAGGTCGCGGTAGAAGGCCTCGGCGGTGAAGCGCTCGCGCACCCGGCGGA
>DASQQQ010000288.1:0-2126 GCA_035643355.1 Actinomycetota bacterium
ACTGGATGGCCGCTCGCTGCGGTCGGCCGGGACCGGGGTCAGGTTGAGCGCCCAGGAAATCGCTTCGGCGAGTATCCCCACCCCGAGCCGTTCATGGGCGGACGTGGACGGCCTTTCCCCGAGGCCGGAAGCGTGCGCGGCGGCGCTGTGCGTCCCCATGCGCAGCCAGCTCGGACAACGCTGAGGTAATCTCAGCGTCGCGACCATCGACCGCATGCAAGTACTGATACGAGGCGGCCGGGTTCTCTCCGACGGGGTCCGGGGCGGCTCAGTGGCCGAGGCTCACCCCTCGGCTAGATAGCCGTACCGGTCGCGGAAGGCCTCGGGGGTGAGCCCTGACGCCTCTGCGATCGGGCGGAGCTTCTCCGGATCCTCGAGGTCCTCGCGGTCCAGCCGGATCATGTACTCGCGGGCCACCCGGTACGAGTTCGACTCGATGTTCACCAGCCGGATCCGCACCCGCCCCGTCTCGGGGTCGCTGAACGACCCGAAGGGCAGCGGCACCATGTGCCCCTCCTGGATCGTGGTCATGCCGCCGGGCTCGTCGCCCTCCAGCACCCGCTTCAGGTACTCGACGGCGCCGTAGCCGAGATCGCGGGTGTACTCGATGTCGAACGGGATGGGGGGCGCGCACCGGAGCTCGTAGCCGATGTTCTTGCCCTCGACCGTGACGTTCTCCCCTCGCTCCTTGAAGCGGTCCTTGACCTGCTTCGCCAGCAGGCGGTCCAGCTCGAGCTCGGCCAGCCGGACGTGGCCGTGCTCGTCTCGCTCGACCTCCGGCATGGCCTTCCGGAGATCTTCCTGGGGGAGCCGCAGGCCGATGCCCTCGGCGAGCACCGCCACGCCGAAGGGGCGGCCGTGGGCGATCCGCTTGAGCATCGAGGTCTCGAGGATGTCCACCAGGCGCGACAGCCGGATGGGCTCCTCGCGGGGGAACTCCTCGGCGATCACCGTGAGGGTGGCCCCGGCCGACTTTCCGATGCCCAGCGCCAGGTGGCCTGCTGAGCGACCCATGGCCACCACCAGGTACCACCGCTGGGTGGTCATGGCGTCGGCCATCAGGTTGTTGACGAGCTGGACCCCCACGCTCCTCGCGGTCTCGAAGCCGAAGGTGGGCGCGCCGCCCGGTAGCGGCAGGTCGTTGTCGATGGTCTTCGGCACGTGCGCCACGCGCAGGCCCCCTCCGGCCGCCTCGGCCAGCCGGGAGGCCGAGAACGCGGTGTCGTCCCCGCCGATCGTCACGAGCGCGTCGATCCCCAGCTTCTGCAGCGACTCGAGACAGGCGTGCAGCCTCCAGTCCGGGTCGGCGGCGTCCTCGTCTCGCACCGTCGGGTTGGCCCGTGAGGTCCGGATGATCGACCCGCCCTGGAGGTGGATCCTCGAGACGTCGGTGATGGAGAGGGGCCGCGCCTCCTCGATCCGGCCCTCGATGAGGTGCTGGAAGCCGTCCATGATCCCGAGAACGTCCCATCCGGAGTTCCGGGCCTCGATCGTGGCCGCAGAGATGACCGAGTTCATCCCGGGGGCGGGGCCGCCGCCGCACAGGATCCCCAGCTTCATGCCACCATCGTTCCAGCAACGAGGAAATCCTGACAAGCGGACCGGCCCCGGACCTCGGAACCATGCCTGTCACAATCCCGGCGGCACGACGTGCGCGGCCGCGATGCGGCCGTTCAGCTCGGCGCACCGGGCGTGGGAGCGCCGTCGGCCCGGCGCCACGTCCAGCCGGTCGCTGGAGGCCCGGGCCCGCTCGCTCATCGCCCACCACCTGGTCAACCGGCCCTACTGACCGGGCGGGGGCGTGGGGGGGACCGGGCACCGTTGCGGTCCCCACCGTCCCGGTCGCCCCCGATCGGGCACCGGCGAACTGGAGCCCGGCAGGCGAGTCGGCTTCGTGCTCTACGCCTACCGCGGCTGCCCCGCCGCCGCGGGCACCGGATGCCAGCCCGGCCCTGACCGCTTCCGGATCGTGACCTGGCCGGAGTCAGCCGGTAACGTGCCCGGCCAGGCGACGCTGTACGACGACAGCCCCAACGGCGACTACGACGTCGACCGCGCGGAACCGGAACCGCTCGCCCGGGGAACCATCACCGTCCTCCGCTGACCCGACCAGGGCACCCGGCGGT
>DASQQQ010000289.1:0-2489 GCA_035643355.1 Actinomycetota bacterium
GAGGTGGCGCGGACCGGGATGCCGAGACGGAGGCGCGGCGACCCGGTGGGTACGAGCCCGGTGAGCCCGGTGGGTTCGGCCACAGTCGCTCCGAGCCGCCCGGCCCGCACTCCCCGGCGGGCTGGCCGGCCGGCCCGGCGAGCGGACGCCCCGAGCCGGTGGCCCGCCAGCCGGAGCGGCCCGAGCCACCGCCACCGGAGCAGGTGCCTCCGGAACCGGCGCGGGCGTCCTGGGACGTACCCGAGCCGGCCAGGGACGTGCCGGCCGGGGAGAATCCCACTCACGCGCAGCAGGACCGAGACTGGTCGCCGGTCCGCGGGCGATCCGACCGGGACCTGCCGCCCGCGTACCAGGACGATATGGCGCAGGAGGGAACCTCGGACGAGGACACCGGTGCGCTCGGCCTCGGCCGCCCGGCGTCGGCCGCGGAGCGTGCTCAGCACGGTTCCGAGCCGTCCCACGCGCTCGCACGGGTCAACGGGGAGGACCGGCTGCCGATCTTCGAGGCGGTCGAGTCCGAATGGTTCCGCCGGCGCACCAGCAAGCGGTTCGCCTCGGCCCCCACGCCGACCCCGCTCCCCGGTGAGGCTCCCTACCCGAGCCAGCAGGGCGAGCCGTCCCGCGGCGGCCAGCGGGTCGGGGACGCCGCCGACCCGGCGTCCCCCCAGGCCGGGTCCGAGGCTGAGCAGGAGCCGCGGGAATGGAGGTCGCCGGGCGACGAGGCGTGGCGGGCGGCGGACTCGATCCGCAAGCCCACCACCGCCGGCCTGACCCCGGCCGGCCTCCCGATTCGGATCCCGAAGGCACACTTCGTACCGGGCTCGGCCGGCAAGTCGACGCTGCCGACCCCGGCCCGTACGCCAGCGCGCTCACCCGAGGCCGTCCGGGGACGGCTGAGCAGCTTCCATCAGGGCGTCCGGCAGGGGCGTGACGCCGGACGAAATCGCGGCGAGGAGAACACGCACAACGCCCCCCGCAACCAGGATGAGGAGAACACGTGAGCGAGTTGAGTCAGGCCGCCCAGAATCTCAACTGGCTGATCACCAATTTCGTCGACCGGGTACCCGGTGTGGCCCATACGATCGTGGTCTCGGCCGACGGTCTCCTGCTGGCGGTCTCCGAGGGGTTTCCGCGTGACCGGGCCGACCAGCTCGCCGCGGTCGCCTCGGGCCTGACCAGCCTGACGCAAGGCGCTTCGCGGGTGTTCGAGGGGGGCACGGTCACGCAGACCGTGGTGGAGATGGAGAGGGGCTTCCTGTTCATCATGTCGGTCAGCGACGGGTCCTGCCTGGCGGTTCTCGCCTCCACGGCATGTGACATCGGGCTGGTCGGATACGAGATGGCGCTGCTCGTGGAGCGTGCCGGCGAGGTGCTGACCCCGGCGTTGCGGGTCGAGCTCCAAGGTGCTCTCCCACGGTGATGGAAGGGAAACCGCGGTGAGTACGAGCGAGGGTGGCGATCATGGACCCCTGGTGCGGCCGTACGCCGTCACCGGGGGACGGACCAGGCCCCGGTACCACCTGGCCATCGAGGCTCTGGTCTCGACCAGCGGGTACGGGGAACATCATGCCCCGGGGTTGATCCCGGAGTACCAGACGATCTGCAATCTGTGCGTCGATATCCGGTCCGTGGCCGAGATCGCCTCCCATCTACAGGTTCCTCTAGGCGTGGCCCGGGTGCTTGTCGGAGACATGGCGGAAGAGGGCCTGGTCAAGGTGCACCAGCCCGGAAACGACGAGGGGCAGCCGGACCGTGCGCTGCTCGAAAGGGTGTTGAGTGGACTACGCAAGCTCTAGGTCGGCCCAGCCCACCGAGTCGCGCACCACCACGGCCACCTCGGTCAAGATCGTGGTGGCCGGCGGCTTCGGCGTGGGCAAGACGACCTTCGTCGGAGCAGTGTCCGAGATCATCCCGCTGACCACCGAGGCGGTGATGACACAGGCGAGCGCCGGGCTCGACGACCTCGCAGCAACACCGAACAAGACCACCACGACGGTGGCCATGGACTTCGGCCGCGTGTCACTCGAGGAAGACCTGATCCTCTACCTGTTCGGCACGCCCGGGCAGCATCGCTTCTGGTTCATGTGGGACGACCTGGTACGCGGGGCCATCGGCGCGGTCGTGCTTGTGGACACCCGGCGGCTGGCCGACTGCTTCGCCGCGGTGGACTTCTTCGAGGAGTGCAAGCTGCCGTTCGTGGTCGGCGTCAACTGCTTCGACGGGATCCTGTCGCACAGCGTCCAGGACGTCCGCGAGGCGCTGGCGATCAGCGATCACGTGCCTGTGGTGACCTGCGACGCGCGCACCCGCGAGTCGACCAAGTCCACCCTGATCACGCTGGTCGAGCACGCGATGGCGGTCCACACCGGCTGAGGCCGGGTACGGCACCGGACCAGAAGACCGCCGGACCGCTCGGCACGGGCGATCCGGCGGCTCAGCGTGTGGCCTCGGCGCGGTGCAGCGCGATCGCGTGGCGCATCGCCTCCCGG
>DASQQQ010000290.1:0-7334 GCA_035643355.1 Actinomycetota bacterium
GAACGGGGTGGGCTGGGTGGTCCGCACCTCGGCTGCCGCCGGCCGGAGGGTGCAGACGGGGTTCGTGCGCAACTACGGGCTGGCGTTCCTGGTGGGTGTGGTGGGGATCCTGTGGTGGCTGGCGGTGAGGTTCTGATGTTCCCGTGGATCTCGCTGGTCACGTTCCTGCCCGTGTCGGGCGCGATCGTCCTGGCGTTCTTCCCTCGCGAGGCCCACCGAGCCATCCGGACCTGGGCCATCGTCGTCACCGTGCTCACGTTCGGGGCCGCCCTGCTCATGTACGGGCAGTTCGAACCGTCCCGGACGGGGTTCCAGCTGGTGGAGCGGGCGACCTGGATCCGGTCGCTGCACTTCGAGTACTTCGTGGGGGTGGACGGGGTCAGCGTCTTCTTCGTCCTGCTCACCACCTTGCTGATGCCCGCCGGCGTGCTGGTCTCCTTCCCCATCGACCACCAGGTGAAGAACTTCCACCTGGCGTTCCTGGTGCTGGAGACCGCGATGGTGGGATCGTTCGTGGCCCTGGACCTGCTGCTGTTCTTCTTCTTCTTCGAGGCGCTGCTGTTCCCGATGTACCTGGTGATCGGGGGCTGGGGCAGCGAGCGGAGGATCTACGCGGCGGTCAAGTTCTTCCTGTACACGATGGCCGGCTCGGCCTTCCTGCTGCTCGGGATCCTGTTCCTGTACTTCCGGGCCGGGACCGAGCTCGGCCAGACCTCCTTCGACTACACGGTGCTGCAGCAGCTCTCGCTGCCGGTGAGCACGGCCCGGTGGCTGTTCCTGGCCTTCTTCGCCGCGTTCGCCGTGAAGACGCCGCTGTTCCCCGTGCACACCTGGCTGCCCGATGCCCACACCGAAGCGCCCACCGCCGGGTCCTTGGACCTGGCCGCGGTGGTGATCAAGGTGGGCGCGTACGGATTCATCCGGTTCAACCTGGGGCTGTTCCCCGAGGCCGGCTGGTTCTTCCGCGACCCCATCCTCACCCTCGCCGTGATCGGGATCGTCTACGGCGCGGTGGTCGCCATCGTGCAGACCGACCTGAAGCGCCTGGTCGCCTATTCGAGCATCTCGCACATGGGGTTCGTCACGTTGGGGATCTTCGCCCTCAGCCTGCAGGGGATGTCGGGCGGGGTGATCACGATGATCAACCACGGGCTGTCCACGGGCGGGTTGTTCCTGCTCGTGGGCATGCTCTACGAACGCACGCACACCCGCGACCTGAACGAGCTGAACGGCCTCGGGGCGATCATCCCGATCTTCGCCGGCGTGTTCCTGTTCGTGGCGCTGTCCTCGATCGGCCTGCCCGGCCTGAACGGCTTCGTGGGCGAGTTCCTGGTGATCCTGGGCACGTTCGCGGTGAGCAAGTGGTTCGCGGTGGCCGCGGTCTCCGGCGTGGTGCTGTCCGCGATCTACCTGCTCTGGGGCTATCAGCGCGCGATGCACGGGCCGCCCGCGACCGCGCCCATCGCCGGTGGGGCGGAGGATGCCCCGTCCGGTGGGGTCCGACACCTGTGGGGGCACCTGCGGGACCTGGAGCTCCGCGAGTACTTCATCATCGTCCCGGTGATGGCCGCGATCCTGTTCATCGGGCTGTACCCCAAGCCGATCCTGCGGACCGTCGAACCCGCGGCTCGCCACTACGTCACCTGCGTGCGGCAGGTCCACCAGATGAACGTCCGGGGCGGGTACCACCCGATCCCCCAAGGTCAGAACCCCTGCATCTACGGGACGCGGGGCCCTGACATGGGGGGGTCGGGATGATGGTCGGACCGATGGTCCTGCCGCTGGCCGCCAGCCATCCACCGCTGAGCTTCGGGCCCTTGGCCCCCGAGCTGACGCTGGTGGGGACGGGCCTGGTGCTGATGGTGCTGGGGTCGCTCCGCCCCCGGGTGGACCAGCGGGCGATGGTGCTCCTGTCCCTGGCGGGCATCGTCGGGGCGACCGCCGCGGCGGTCCGCCTGTGGTTCTGGTCCGGTCCGGTCGAGGTGCTCGGCGGGATGGTGGCCACCGACCACTACGCCGTCTTCTTCCGGATCGTGATCCTGGCCGTGAGCGGGCTCGCGGTGCTGCTGTCCTTCCACTACCTGGAGCGCACGGGCGAGGCACGGATCGAGTACTACCCGTTGCTGCTGTTCGCCACGGCGGGGATGACCCTGATCGGGTCCGCCACCGACCTGATCCTGGTGTTCCTGGCCCTGGAGATCCTCTCGCTCGCCCTGTACCTGCTCACGGGGTTCTCCTTCCGTCGGCTGGCCTCCACCGAGGCCTCGATCAAGTACTTCCTGCTGGGCGCCTTCTCCTCGGCGTTCTTCCTGTACGGGATCGCGATGGCGTACGGAGCCACCGGCAGCACGCACCTGTCCACGATCGCGGGGAAGCTCTCCGGTCGGCCGGGATCCGATGCGATCGCGATGACCGCCTTCGCCCTGTTGATCATCGGGTTCGGGTTCAAGGTGGCGGCGGTGCCGTTCCACATGTGGACCCCAGACGCCTACCAGGGCGCTCCCACCTGCGTGACGGCGTTCATGTCGGCGGGGACGAAGGTGGCGGCCTTCGCCGCGTTCATCCGCGTCTTCTCCACGGCGTTCCAGCCCCTCACCCTGGACTGGACGCCGATCGTCTGGATCCTGGCGGCGGTCACCATGGTCGTGGGCAGCGTCCTGGCCATCGCCCAGACCGACGTGAAGCGGCTGCTCGGATACTCCTCGATCACCCAGGCCGGGTTCGTGCTGGTGGGGATGACGGCGGGTCCCCAGGGGATCTCGGGGGCGATGTTCTACCTGGCCGCGTACGCCGCGATGATCCTCGGCGCGTTCGGCGTGGTGATGCTGGTCTCGGTCCGAGGGGAGGCGCGCACCTCGATGTCCTCCTACGCCGGCCTGGCGCGCCGCAACCCGTACGCGGCCGCGGTCCTGGCCATCCTCCTGCTGTCGCTGGCCGGGATCCCGCCGATGGCCGGCTTCATCGGCAAGGTCTCGGTCTTCAGCGCGGCGATCCAGGCCGGACACTGGCCGCTCGCGCTGCTGGGCGTGCTGGCCTCCGTGATCGCCGCCTTCTACTACATCCGGGTCATCGTGGTGATGTACATGCAGGAGTACCTGCCCGAGCCCGAGGAGGTCCCCGGGTTCGAGCGGGCCCCGGTGGCCCGGCTGGCCGTGACCATCCCCACCGCCGCGGTGGTGGTCTTCGGCATCTTCCCCGGCATCATCTTCGGGTTCCTGCGGACCGCGTCGATCCTCCACGTGCGATGAGGACGGGGATCCCATGGTGAGGGGCAAGCTCCGGCGGCTAGAGTCATCCGGATGAGCAGGCGCGTGATCCCCGGGCTGGAAGCTCCCGATCCCGTCCTGGAGCGTGAGGTCCGGAGCCGGCTCGACGAGGTGGAGGCCGCGCTGGAGAAGTCGGTCCGGGCCGATTCCGACCTGCTGGCGGAGACCTCCTCCTACCTGCTCTCGGCCGGGGGCAAGCGGTTCCGGCCGATGCTCGTGCTGCTCGGTGGCTACTTCGGCGATCCCCGGGACCCTCGGCTAGTCCCCGGGTCGGTGGCCATCGAGCTGGTGCACCTGGCCACCCTGTACCACGACGACGTGATCGACGAGGCCGACTCCCGGCGGGGGATCCCCTCGGTGAACGCTCGGTGGGACAACACCGTGGCCATCCTGACCGGGGACTACCTGTTCGCCCGGGCCTCGGAGATCTCCACCGAGCTCGGGACCGCCGTGATCGCCCTGCTGGCCCGGACCATCGCCACCCTGTGCGACGGGCAGATCCGCGAGGTGGAGGTCTCCGGCCGCCTGGATCAGCGCGACGAGATCTACATGGAGATCATCCGGCGCAAGACCGGGGCGCTGATCGCCACCTCCTGCCGCCTGGGCGGCCTGCTCTCGGACGCGCCGCTGGAGCTGCTGGACGTGTTGGAGGGCTACGGGGAGGCCCTGGGCATGGCCTTCCAGCTCTCGGACGACATCATGGACGTCACGGCCACCCACGTGGAGCTGGGCAAGGAGCCTGGGGTGGACATGAGGGAAGGGGTCTACACGCTGCCGGTCCTGCACGCACTGAGCCGGGGGGAGCGACGCCAGGAGCTGGCCGCCCTGCTCTCGGAGGGGCCTCCGGAGGACGTCCGGCTGGAGCGGGCCCTGGAGATCGTCCGCTCTCCCGAGAGCCTCGACCACGCCCGGGCCGCCGTGGCCGAGGAGGTGGACCGGGCCGTGGGGTTCGCCCTGCGCCTGCCCCACGGGACGGCCCGGTCGGCGTTGGTCACCCTGGCCGAGTTCCTGGCCGCCCGATGCGGAGCGAGACAAGCGTGAGGACGGCCTTGCTAGAATCGCCGAGCTTGAGAAAGCGTTCACAAGCGTGGCAGAGACCTACTACCAGTCCTACGGGGTCGTCCTCGCGGTCCTGATCGCCGGCGCCGCATTGGTCGCCGTCGCTTTCGGAGCCGCCCGGTTGCTGGCACCCCGTCGTCCGCTGCCGGCCAAGCTCACCACGTACGAGTGCGGGATCGACCCGGTGGGCATCGGGTGGGCTCAGAGCCAGGTCCGCTACTACATCTACGGCTTCCTGTTCGTGATCTTCGACGTGGAGAGCGTCTTCCTGTTCCCCTGGGCCCGGGTGTTCGAGAGCCTGGGCTACCAGGCGGTCGTGGAGATGGCCATCTTCATCGGGATCCTCGCGGTCGGGCTGCTGTACGCGTGGAGGAAGGGGGTCCTGCGGTGGGCCTGATCGAGCGGACCCCGCTGCCGGAGATCCAGCCGGTGAAGTTCCTGCTGAACTGGGGCCGGCGCTACTCGCTGTGGGTCATGAACTTCGGCCTGGCCTGCTGCGCCATCGAGTTCATCGCCGCCTCCACCTCCAAGCACGACTTCATCCGCCTGGGGGTGATCCCCTTCGCCCACGGCCCCCGGCAGGCGGACCTGCTGGTGGTGGCCGGGACGCTCACGGACAAGATGGCGCCCGCCCTCAAGCGTGTCTACGACCAGATGCCGGACCCGAAGTACGTGATCTCCTTCGGCTCCTGCTCGAACTGCGGCGGTCCCTACTGGGACTCGTACTCGGTGACCAAGGGCGTGGACCAGATCGTCCCGGTGGACGTGTACGTGCCGGGCTGCCCGCCCCGGCCCGAGGCGCTGCTGCACGGGATCATCAAGCTGCAGGAGAAGATCGGCAAGGAAGACATCAGGGAGAAGTGGAGTGGCAAGCTCATCACGCCGACTGCCACCTCCTGAGATCGAGTCCCGCCTGCGGGCGCAGTTCGGTGACGACGTTCTGGCCTTCGAGGACCAGAGCGGGCACGCCGTGGTGACGATCCCGGCCGAGCGGTACCGGGAGCTGGTCACCTTCCTGCGGGACGAGCCGGAGTTCGCCTGCGACTACTGCGACTTCACGGGGGGCGTGGATCTCCCCGACCGGTTCGAGGTGGTCACCCACCTGTTCTCCACGCGGCACCACCACCACGTCCGGCTGAAGGTCCCCCTGCCCAGGGAGGACCCGGCCTGCCCCACCATCTCCGACCTGTTCCCCACGGCCAACTGGCACGAGCGGGAGATCATGGAGATGTTCGGGATCGACTTCCCCGAGCATCCCCAGCCGGTGAAGCTCCTGCTCCCCGAGCCTTTCGAGGGGCACCCGCTGCGCAAGGACTTCCCCCTCGCCACCCGTGAGGCCAAGCCCTGGCCCGGCGAGGCGGAGGGCGAGGAGGAAGAGGAGGCGTGATCGGGATCCCGGGGGTCAGCGTCTTCAACGACGTGTTCTCCAACCTGTGGGTCGCCCTGATCGTCAAGACCGTGGTGGTGATCGGCTTCTTCCTGGTCGCGCCGCTGCTGGTGGGCTACGCCGAGCACAAGGTGCTGGCCCACATGCAGGCCCGCCTGGGGCCGATGTACGCGGGGCGGTTCCACGGGTGGGCCCAGCTGGTGGCCGACGGCGTGAAGTTCGTCCAGAAGGAGGACGTGATCCCCGACGCGGCCGATCCTTGGGTCTTCTCGCTGGCCCCAGCCGTGGCGCTGATCCCCTACATCGCGATCTTCGTGGTGGTGCCGTTCTCGAACACGATCTTCGCGGAGAACCTCGACATCGGGATCTTCTTCGTGCTGGCCATCGGATCGGTCAACGTGATCGGCGTGCTGATGGCGGGGTGGGCCTCGGCCAACAAGTTCTCGCTGATCGGGGCGTTGCGCGCCGCCGCCCAGCTGATCGCCTACGAGCTTCCGCTGGTGCTGGCGGCGGCCTCGGTGGTCATGCAGGCCGGCACCCTGTCGCTGATCGGGATCTCCGAGGCTCAGGACCGCTACTGGTTCGTGCTGACCCAGCCGCTGGGGTTCCTGATCTTCATGGTGGCCGCGCTGGCCGAGCTCACGCGTCCGCCCTTCGACATGCCGATCGCCGACTCCGAGATCATCTTCGGCGCCTACACCGAGTACACGGGGTTGAAGTTCGCCTTCTTCCTGCTCAGCGAGTACGGCGGGATCGTGGCCCTGTCGGCCATCGCGTCGATCCTGTTCCTGGGCGGCTACCGCGGGTTCCTCGGCATCCCCGATCCGCTCTGGATGGCGGCCAAGATCGGTGCGCTATCGTTCGTGGTGATCTGGCTGCGGGCGACGTACCCGCGGCTCCGCGAGGATCAGCTCCAGCGCTTCTCCTGGCTCGCGCTGATCCCGCTCGCGCTGCTGCAGATCCTGGTGGTGGCTGTGGTGAAGGTCGCGGTCTGAGCGGAAGGGGTGAGACGACCGTGGCGACCGACGAGCAGGACCTGAGGAGGCCCCCCAAGGATGCTCCCGCGATGGGCCAGGGGCTCATCAAGGGGCTGGGCGTCACGCTGAAGCACATGCTTCGTCCGGCCGTCACCCAGCAGTACCCGGAGGTCAAGCCCGACCTGCCCGCCCGGACCCGGGGCGTGATCGCGCTGAAGCAGGCGAACTGCACCGTCTGCTACAAGTGCTCGCGCGAGTGCCCCGACTGGTGCATCTACATCGACGCCCACAAGGAGACCCACCCCCCGGCGTCCGGTGGGCGGGCCCGGTCGGTGAAGGTGCTCGACCGTTTCGACATCGACTACGCCCTGTGCATGTACTGCGGGATCTGCGTGGAGGTCTGCCCCTTCGACGCCCTGTTCTGGAGCCCCGAGTTCGAGTACGCCACGTACGACATCCACGACCTGCTGCACGACAAGGAGAAGCTCGAGGAGTGGACGTACACGGTGCTGCCTCCGCCGCCCCTGGAGGAGGGGGCCGAGCCGCCCCCGGAGGAGCCGGAGACCGCGGCCGCCCAGGCCGCGGCCGCCCCGGCGCCTGCTCCGGCCCCGGCGGCGGTCGCTCCTGCCCCGACCGAAGCTCCTG
>DASQQQ010000291.1:0-10931 GCA_035643355.1 Actinomycetota bacterium
GCACGCCATGCCGATCGCACGGGGCCGGGGTCCTGCTATCAGTCCCGCCGGCCCAGGCCGCGCCCGCGCGCGCTGCCGAGCAGACCGAAGTCGATCGCCACGCCGAGCACCACGACCACGAGCCCCCACCCGCGCACACCGGCGAAGGCGTTCTTCGCGATCGCGTACGCGATCGTGGTGGTCGGCAGGAAGAAGAAGCCCAGGAGCGGCCAGACCCAGGTGCCGAAAGCGCGCTCCAGGTAGCCGGTGAAGAGCCAGAGGAGCACCATCACCAGCCTGGGCGTGGCCAGGCCGAACAGGACCAAGAGGCAGCCCATCAGTACCCCGCCGTGCTGCCGAAGTCGATCGGGACGCAGGCGCCCGTGATGGGGGCGGCCTCGGCAGACGCCAGGTACTCGATCAGCGCCGCCACCTCGTCGGGACGGATGAACCGGGCCCGCTCGGCCTGCGGGTACTTCGCGAGCAGGGCACGGAGGTAGCCGTCGGGATCGCCGCCCCCGTAGTCGCGTGCCTGCCCGGCCAGCATCGGCGTCTCGACATCGTTCGGACAGACGGCGTTCACGCGGACCCCCCGCGGTGCGAGCTCCAGGGCGAGGGCCCTGGTGAGGTTGCTCACCCCACCCTTCGAGGCGCAGTAGATCGCCGCCTCGGCCGTTCCCACCAGGCCGGCGTCAGACGAGAGGTTGACGATGCAGCCCTCGGTCTCGATCAGGTGGGGGATCGCGAACCGGCAGGCGAAGAACGTGCCCTTCAGGTTCACGTCGATCGTCCGGTCCCACTGTCCCTCCGTGGCGAGCTCCGAGGGACCCTCCACCCAAACCCCGGCGCAGTTCACCAGGACGTCGAGCCGTCCGTGGGCGGAGACCGCGTGCTCGATCATGCGCTCGCAGGCCTCGACCCGGGTGACGTCGGCGATCACCCGATCGAGGGTCCCTCCGGCCGGCTCGAGCGCGGCCGCGGCTTCGGCCAGGCCTTCGTCGGAGACATCGGCCAGGACCACGGTGTCGGAACGGCGGAGGAAGCGCGCCGCCGTGGCCCGGCCCATGCCCCCGGCCCCCCCGGTGATCACGATCACCCTGTCCACGGTCGGGCATCCTAGCCTCCCTGCTAACGTCGGCGCATGTCGAGGCGGCCGGGTCGAGGGCCGGACACCTCTTCCCGCCGAGGAGGGCTCATCCACCGGGTCGCGGTGGACGTGCAGCCCCTACGGGTCTCGCGTGACTTCCGGCTGATCTGGAGCGGGATGCTCGTCTCCGAGCTCGGCTACCAGTTCACGCTGGTGGCCACGTTCTTCCAGGTCAAGGAGCTCACCGGCTCCACGGCGGCCGTGGGCCTGATCGGGCTGGTGGGCCTGGTCGCGCTCGTGGGCGGCACGCTCGCCGGAAGTTCGATCGTGGACCGCTACGACCGCCGGATCCTGCTGATCCTGTCGCAGATCGGCTACATGCTGGGATCGGGGATCCTGTTCGTCGGCGCTCTCCACGGCCGACCGCCGCTGTGGCTCGTCTATGGGGGCATAGCGATGATCGCGGCCGTCTCGGCCGTCGACGGTCCGACGCGCTCGGCCATGATCCCGCGGTTGGTCGGACGGGATCTCCTCCCGGCGGCCCTGGCGCTCGGTCAGGTGGTCTGGAACGGCACCGCGCTGCTCGGTCCGGCGCTGGCCGGGATCGTGATCGGAGCCAGCGAGCGATACGGGTTCTCGATCGCGTACGGGATCGACCTGGCCACGTACGGGGCGATCCTGGCCGCCGCCTTCCTCATCCGTCCCATGCCACCGGAACGGGACACCGCTGCCCTGGGCGGCGCCGCCGCGGTGAAGGAAGGGTTCGCGTACCTGCGCGGTCGGCGCGTGCTGCAGTCCACGTTCCTGATCGACCTGATCGCGATGATCTTCGGCATGCCGCGGGCGCTCTTCCCGTTCCTGGCCGCGTCCCAGTTCCAGGCGGGCTCGCAGGCTGCCGTCTCGCGGATCGCCGGATTCCTGTTCGCCGCCCCGGCCGTGGGTGCCATGGTGGCGTCGGCCGCCTCGGGATGGGTGGGGCGCGTTCGGCACCAGGGACGGGCGGTGCTGATGTCCGTGGCGTTGTGGGGTCTGGGGATCGCCGCGTTCGGGCTGATGGGGGATCGCCTGCTGGCCGCGTTGGCGGCGCTGGCCTTCGCCGGCGGTGCCGATGTCATCTCGGCCGTGTTCCGCAACACGATCCTCCAGCTGTCGGTCCCCGACTCGCTCCGCGGAAGGATGTCCGCGATCCACATCCTGGTCGTCACGGGAGGGCCTCGGCTGGGGGACCTGGAGGCGGGCCTGGTCGCCCAAGCGTTCACCCCCATGGCGTCCGTGGTCTCAGGAGGACTGCTCTGTCTGGCGGGGACCGGAGTCCTGGCCCTGCTGGTGCCCGCGTTCCGTCGGTACCGCGCGGGCGAGGCTGCCTGAACGGCGCCTCAGGCTTTCGCGGGGCACCGGACGCAGCGGGTGGCCCACGGGACGGCCTCCAGCCGTTCCGCCCCGATCGGCCCCTCGCACACGTCGCACCGCCCGTAGGTCCCCTCCTCCACCTTGATCAGCGCTCGCTCGACGTCGGTGAGCTTGGCGAACAGGGAACGAGCGGCCGACGTGGTGGCCAGCCGCTCGACGGCTTCGGTGGTCCCATCGCCGATCCGCTTGCCGAACGACACGGCCGCCAGCGGGTCGCGCGGCGCCTCGGTCAGCGCCGCGAGCTCGCGGCGCAGCTCGGATCGGCGCTCCTGGAGCGTCTCCCGCACCCCGTCGACCCCCACGTTCAGTGCTCCCGGACGCTCCGCTCGGTCGACCCCGGCGGACGGAGGATCAGCTGGTCGTGCGGCTCGACCACGTCGACCACGCCTCGGATCCCCGACTCCACCAGCAGCTCGAACCCATCGCCCTCCACCAGGCGATCGCCCTCGTGCGCCTCGTCGGTCAGTGCGAACTCCACGCCGTCCCCCCGTCGCTGCAGCCGAACGGAGGCCCTGGGGTTGAACCGACGGGCCGCCAGGTGCGTCCGCCGCAGGATCTGCGTGGCCCACTCGGTGAACTCGATCACGACCCGATGGTACCGGAGCCGCGGGGGCTCCTGGCTGGCCTAGCGGCGCCTGAGGGCCGCGCCGCCGAGCCCCGCCACGCCGAGGGCGAGGTGGAGCAGCCACGCCGCCACCGGCACCGGACCGAACAGACCCAGGGCCTCCCCCACGGCGCCGGCCGCGACGAACCCGGTCACCCCGGCGGCCACCAGGAACAACCCACAGACCGCCAGGAGCACCCGAGCCGTCCCGTCCGTGGCGAAGCCTCCCACGATCAGGATGAGGCCGATGGCCCAATGGCCCGCCACGACGGCGGGGGCCGGCGGCAGCGCGGCGCCGAGCCCCGAGGACCATAGGGTTCCCGCAACGCCCAGAGCCAGGAGCACCGCCCCGAGCCAGGCCGAGGCGGCCTGCGGCGAGGGCCCGCGGAGCCGCCCGCCGACCGTGCTCGCGCCCGACGCGTCCTCGTCCTCACGCAACGGGCGGCGATGCTAGCAGGCCGGGCCCGGCCGGGACCGGGCCGATGAGACTCGGATACCCTGAGGCATGCCGACGATCCTGGAGTTCCCGCTGGCCGGCGGCGGCGGCGAGCCGGTCGACCTGCGCCGGACCCTGAACTCGCACGGGTTCGTGGATCTCCCGCCCATGCGCCTGCGACCCGACGGATCGAGCTTGGACATCACGCTGGTCGCCGGACGAGCGATCCGGACGGTGAGGGTCGGGCCAGGCGGCGGCGGCCGGGGCCGGATCACGATCCTGGGTCCCGCGGTGGGCGCTTCGACCGGCAAGCGGCTGCTGGCCTCCGTGCGGCACGTCCTCCGGCTGGACGAGGATCTCTCCCGCTTCTACGATCTCGCGGCCGCCGATCCCGACCTCTCGTGGGTGGCACTCGGGGCGGGACGGATGATCCAGGCGCCCACCGTCTTCGAGGACGTGGTGAAGACCATCTGCACCACCAACTGCAGCTGGTCCGGCACCACCCGCATGGTGACGGCCCTCGTGGAGCACCTGGGCGCGCCCGCCACGGGCGCACCCGCCGGCGAAGCAGCGGACGGGGCGTATGGCCGGGCCTTCCCCGGCCCCGAAGCCATGGCGGACGCGGGCCCGGACTTCTACCGGCAGGTGGCTCGCGCCGGCTACCGGGGGGCGTACCTCATCGGCCTGGCTCGTGCCGTCGCCGAGGGTGAGCTCGACCTGGAGGGGCTGCGCGACCCCGCCCTGCCCGACGAGGAGGTCGAGCGGCGGCTGCTGGACCTGCCGGGCGTGGGGCCATACGCGGCGGCGCACATCATGATGACGATCGGGCGTTACCACCGGCTGATCCTGGATTCATGGACCCGACCGACCTACGCGAAGCTCGTGGGACGGCGGGTGGTGAAGGACGCGGTCATGGAGCGTCGGTTCCGCCGCTTCGGCCCGTACGCGGGCCTCGCGTTCTGGCTGTACCTCACGCGCGATTGGGTGAGCTGAAGCCCGGAACCCCTTGCGCGGGAGAGGGTTGTCCCGGCCCGGTCCCCGAGCGCATACTGCCACGGGCTCCGAGCCCGGAAGGTTCCGATCCCTGATCGAAGAGGAAGCGATGGCCGTCCCGTTATGGCGAGGTTCCCCCGTCGTGCACGCCGCCTGTGGGCCTACTGGCGAGCCGAGCAGCGCACGCTCCGCCAGGGCTTCGTCGCGCTCTTCATCAGCTCGGGCGGCGACCTGCTCGCGGGCCTCGCGCTCGCATTCATGACCGATTCGCTCCAGCGGCTCCCGGGGCTGTTCCTGCTGATACCAGCCGCCATCGGGATGCGCGGGAACATCTTCGGGGCGCTCGGCTCGCGTCTGGGGACGGGGATCCACTCCGGTCAGTTCGAGCCCTCCGCCGATCGCCGGGGGTTCCTGGGGCAGAACGTGATGGCCTCCGTCTTCCTCACCCTGTCGACCTCGTTGTTCCTGGGGGCGGCGGCTCGGGCCGCCACGGCGGCGTTCGGGTTCGCCACGATCTCGATCTGGGATTACCTGGTGATCTCGGTGGTGGGAGGGGTCCTCGGATCGCTGGTCGTGGGGGGAGCCTCGATCGGGATCGCGGTCTGGTCACACCGCCGGGCCTGGGACCTCGATTCCGTGTCGGCGCCGTTGGTGACGGCCATCGGCGACATCGCCACGTTGCCCGCGCTGTGGGCCGCCTCCTTCCTGGTCCAGATCCGGTACGTCACGCTCGTCCTCGGGATCGCGGTGGCACTCGTCTGTTTGGCGGCCACCGCGCGGGGCATCCTCTACCATCTGCCGCTGACGCGCCGGATCGTCATCGAGTCCATGCCCGTCCTGGTCCTCGCCGGGATCGTCGACATCCTGGCCGGCACCGTCATCGAGGCACGCCTGGAACGCTTCATCACATTCCCGGCGCTGCTCGTGCTGGTGCCACCCTTCCTGGAGGACACCAACGCGCTGTCGGGGATCCTCTCCTCTCGGCTCGCCTCCAAGCTCCACCTCGGGGTGTTGGAGCCTCGGTCCGTGCCGCAGCCCTTGGCGCTGGTGGACATCTCGATCAACTTCCTGTTCGCGATCTCCGTCTTCCTCATGGTCGGAGTATCCGCCGAGCTGGTCAGCCTGGCGGCCGGCAAGCTGAGCCCCGGCCTCGGCACCATGATCGGGATCAGCCTCGCCGCCGGCTTCCTGGCCACGATCGCCTCCTCGGCCGTCGCCTACTACAGCGCCATCGCCACGTACCGCTTCGGGTTCGATCCGGACAACCACGGGATCCCGATCGGCTCGAGCGTGATGGATCTGGCCGGCACGCTCTGCCTCATCGCGGCTATCCTGATGTTCAGCGTGACTGCGCATGGCTGACGACGAACCTCGTAACGTCAAAGAGCTCCTGGTGGAGGCGAAGGACGCCTCTGAACTCCTGATCGACATGGCGTACGCGGCCGTCTTCTTCAACGAGGAGGACCTGGCCGGTGAGGTTGAGAAGCTCGAGGAGCGGATGGACGGCTACCTCCGTCGTCTCCGGACCCTCGCCATCCTGGCCGCCCGCAGCCCCGAGGACGCCGAGGCCATCGAGCCGGTGCTGTGGATCGCCGCTGCCATCGACAAGATCGGTGACGCCGCCTCGGACATCGGCCGGGTGGTGGCAGCGGATCTGGGGATCCCCGACGGGCTGCGCAAGGACCTCCGCCACGCCGACGAGGTCTCGGGCCGGGTGAAGGTCCGAGAGGGGTCGCAGTCGGTGGGCGCCTCCCTCCGGGACCTGTCGCTGCCCACCGAGACCGGCATGTGGGTCCTCGCGATCCGGCGGGGACGGGAGTGGGAGTTCGACCCCGGCCCCGACACCGTGGTCTCGGAGGGAGACGTACTCCTCTATCAGGGGCCGGAGGAGGGTGTGAACTTGATCCGAGAGGTCGCCGGAGCGCCGCCGCTCCCCTCGGCACCGGAGTCGGAGCCGCCTCCGCTGTCCGAGCTGGATAGGGCGGTGGACATCCTCGTGGAGATGAAGAACATCTCCGAGGTCGCGGTCGGTCTCGCGTACTCGTGCCTGCTGTTCAACGACCGCGCCCTGGCGGCCGAGGTGGCGACCCTCGAGGCCCGAAGCGACATGCTCCACGACGAGCTCGAGTCGTGGGTCCTGCGCGCCTCGCCCGAGGCCCGCAACCCCGACGACCTGCGCGGCCTGCTCCGCCTGGGGGCCGCCAGCGAGGCGATCTGCGATGCCGCTCGGGACATGACCTGGTACGTGGAGCACGGGGAGGAGCTCCACCCGGTGATCCAGATGGCGCTGGAGGAGACCGAGGAGACCGCCACCGAGACCATCGTGGACGAGGGGTCCCAGGCCGCCGGACGCTCGCTCCGCGACCTGCAGCTCGAGACGGAGACGGGCATGTTCGTCCTGGCCGTCCAGCGGGGGCGCCGGTGGATCTACCACCCGCGGGGCCGGTTCACGCTCCAGGCGGGCGATCGGATCATCGCGGTGGGGCCCGAGGAGGGCGGGGAAGCGCTCCAGGCGCTCTGCCGGAGCACCCGGGAGGCCGTCGAGACCGGCTGAGCCGCCGGCCGTGGTGGGGACCACCGCGATCGCGGTGCCGGACCTCGAAGCGGCTACCGGGCCGGCTGGGTCCCCTTCGGCCTGGTCCTAGACGCGCACGTCGGAGAACCGGAGCCGTTCCTGGGTGAGCCGCATCTCCTCCACCTCGGCGGCCCCGTGCTCCCGGAGGAAGGCGAGCATCCGCTCCACCAGCCACTCCGGAGCCGACGCGCCGGAGGTGACGCCCACGACGTCCGCACCCTCCAGCCACCAGGCCTGGACCTCGGTCTGATCGTCCACGAGGTACGCCCTCGCTCCCTGCTGCTTGGCCACCTCCACCAGGCGGTTGGAGTTCGACGAGTTCCTCGAGCCCAGGACCAGCACCACGTCGGAGCGCCTGGCCACCTCCTTCACCGCATCCTGCCGGTTCTGGGTGGCGTAGCAGATGTCCTCGCGCGGCGGTCCCTCGATGGCCGGGAACCGATCCCGGAGGATCTGGATGATCTCGTTGGTCTCGTCCACCGACAGCGTGGTCTGGGTCAGGTAGCTCACGCCGTCGGAGGCGTCCAGGGGCACACGCCGGGCCTCCTCCGGGTTCTGCACCAGCACGATCCTCGTGGGAGCCTGGCCGACCGTGCCCACCACCTCCTCGTGGCCCGCGTGACCGATCAGGACGATCGTGCGGCCGTCGGCGGCGAAGCGGCGGGCCTCCAGGTGGACCTTCGTCACCAGGGGGCACGTGGCGTCCAGCAGCGTCAGCCCCCGGTCGCGCGCGTTCGCGTAGACCTCCGGAGCGACCCCGTGGGCCGACAGCACGGCCACCCCTCCCGCCGGAACGTCCCTCTCGTCCTCCACGAACACGGCCCCCTTGCCTTCCAGATCCCTCACCACGTGCAGGTTGTGGACGATCTGCTTGCGCACGTAGACGGGAGGGCCGTACCGGGCCAGCGCCCGCTCCACGGCCTCCACCGCCCGCTCCACGCCGGCGCAGTACCCCCGTGGGGCCGCGAGCAGGATCTTCCTCGGCACGACCCTGATGGTACCGGGCGGCGGACCTACGGCCGGGGCTTGACCCAGGGTCATATATGGAGGGTTTGTGGGTGGGCGGTGTCGGTGAACCTCGATACGGTGTTCGGCGTTCCCGACGGACGATGTCCCGTCCGATCCTCCCTCCGCACGATCGACCCTTCCTCCAGCGGTGGTCGGCGCGCGCGGATCGTAGGACGAACGGTGGACGGCGTCGTCGGTAGGGAGCGAAGGTCGAGGAAGCCGCTCGAGATGAGGAGGTGATCCAGCACCCACGACCTACCGCGGGTCGACCGGGTCGGTGCGCAACCGGTCGATGGGGCCAGGCAGCCTGCCGGTCCACCGCGGGGGTGAGATCCGTATGGCATATCTCAGACATCGGCGCCGCGTGCTCCTCGCGGTGCTCACATCGGTCGCCCTGCTGGCGATGCCGGCCACGCCGGTCCAGGCGAGGGAGCGATCGCAGGTACCGCGGTGGCGGTGCCGGATCGACTGGCAGCACGGCCCATGGCATGTGAAGAAGCTGATCCGATGCGCCGCCAGGCACTGGCGGGTCCCGGGTGGCCCGGACAAGGCCGTGTCGGTGGCCCGGTGCGAGTCCCGGCTCGATCCGTCCGCCTACAACGCCGGCGGCTTCGCGGGGGTCTTCCAGCAGTCGACCCGGTACTGGAGGGGACGGGCCCGGACGTACGGGTTCCCCGCTCACTCCGTGTTCAACGGCCGGGCGAACGTCATCGTGTCGGTCCGGATGGCCCATCGATACGGATGGGGACCGTGGGGTTGCGCTTGACCCGATCGCCGACCTAGCGGACCGGGCCTCCCGGGCGGGGAAGGCCCTGGATCGCCCCCCGCACCTCGCGCAGCGAGGTCACCACCACGGTGGCTCCGGGCAGGGCCCGGTCCGCCACGATCCGCAGGGACGGATAGGCGCTGCGGGCATCGCTCACGAGCTGCTCGGACGCCCCGAAGACGACCAGGACCTGCGGCCGAACGGCCGCGAGCTGAGCCATGGCGTCCCGCTCGTCGGTGGTTCCCGGAGCCAGCTCCCAGTCGGCGGCCACGGCCGCCCGCTTCAGGTCGGCCAGGGCCTGACGGTCGGGAGCCACGCACAGCACGGTCAGCGCCCGACACACGCTAGAGCCACTCCCGCCGCTTGAAGACCACGTACAGGACCAGGGCGGATACCACCATCGCCCCCAGGGCCATCGGGTAGCCCCATGCCGAGCGCAGCTCCGGCATGTCGCGGAAGTTCATCCCGTAGATCCCGGCGATCAGGGTGGGGATCAGGATGATGGCCGCCCAGGACGTCAGCTGCTTCATGACCGCGTTCAGCCGGTTGGAGACCTGGGCCAGCTCGGACTCGAATGCCGAGGTCAACAGATCGCGGATGTTGTCGATGAACTCGATCGACCGGATCACGTGGTCCTGCACATCCCGGTAGTACGGCGCCAGCGCCGGCGTCACCAGCGCCGGGGTCTCCTGGATCAGATCCACCACCTGGCGCATGGGGGCCGCCAGCCGCCGGAACCGCACGGCGGTGCGACGGAGCCGGAAGATGTCGGCCTGCAGCTCAGCGGCCGGCTCGTCCTGGAAGACCCGCAGCTCGATGTCGTCCGAGCTATCCTCCAGCTTGTCGACCGCATCCAGGTACCCGTCAGCGATCTCGTCGAGCAGCAGGTACAGGTGGTAGCCGACCCCCTCGTGCACCAGATCGGGCTCCTTCGCCAGCCGCTCGCCCACCCTGGCCAGATCGAAGAGCGGCGGCCGTCGGACGGTGATCACGTAGGAGCCGCCGCCCACGAACAGGTGGATCTCGCCATCGCTGAGCTGGTCGTCCTCGCCCACCTGGAGCGCATGGACCACGATGAACACGTAGCCCTGATAGAACTCGACCTTCGAGCGTTGCCCCCAGCGGTAGCTGTCCTCCACCGAGAGCTCGTGGAGATCGAACGTGTGCTGGAGCTGCTGGAGCTCCTCCCCGGTGGGGTCGATCACGTCCAGCCATAGGCGATCCCCTCTGGCGCGCGCGTCCTCCACGGCCCCGGGATCGAACGCACCCTCGTCGCGGAGGGTTCCGCTCCGGTAGACGCGGCACGTGATCATGGGAGGGAGACTACCCCAGGCGCTCGGACCGATAGACTCCCCGCGTGTCGGACCTGGAGCCGCTCCTCCGCTTCTGGCGCGCCCTGGACGGCCGGTTCGGAGGCGTCCATCCCACCCCCTGGGGATCGGTGGTGACGGACGCTCGGTTCCCCGCGATCTGGGACGTGAACTACGCCCGGCTGGAGGCCGATCACCCGATCGCCCTGTCGGAGGTCGAGCGATCGCTCCTACCGGCCCTGCGCCGGGCGCGAGCTCCTCGGATCCACATCGTCGCCTTCCATCCCGAGGTCCAGACCGATCTGGTGACCGAGGCGAGCACGAGAGGCGACCGCCTCTCCTGGGACTCGATCATGGTGCTGCGTCGGCCCGTGGATCGGGGTTCGACCGTTGCGGTGGAGGAGATCGCCGGGTTCGACGAGCGGTTCTGGCGTGACGTGGCGGGCTCCATGGCCGAGTTCGACGTGACCGAGGCCGACGCCGTCGACCAGATCCTCCGCATCGAACGAGAGATCCTGGGCCCCGCGGGGAAGCGCTGGTTCTCGGTCCGCTCGGGCCACCGCAGCGTCGCCCTGGGGTGCCTGCTGGTGCTCGAGGGGGTCGGGCTCGTGGACCATGTGGTCACCCTTCCCAGGTTCCGAGGACGCGGATACGCCTCGGCGATCGTGGGCAGGATCGTCCAGGAGGCGCGGACCTCGGACGTCGAAGCGCTGTGGCTCCTGTGCGAACCGGACAGCCGAGCCGAGGCGCTGTACCGCCGCCT
>DASQQQ010000292.1:0-7125 GCA_035643355.1 Actinomycetota bacterium
GGAGACCGCGATGGGCGCGGGGCTCGCGGTGATCGGGATCAAGCTGTTCGCCGACGGCGTGATCACCGGCCGCACGGCGGCGCTGTCGCGGCCGTTCGCAGAGGGAACGGATACCGGCATGCTGATCCACGAACCCGACGCGCTGGCCGGGATGGTGCGGCGGTCGATCGGGATGGGGCTCCCAGTGGGCATCCACGCGATGGGTGATCGGGGCATCGACGTCGCGA
The DNA here is from genome assembly GCA_035643355.1 of Actinomycetota bacterium. Lineage (GTDB taxonomy): Bacteria > Actinomycetota > UBA4738 > UBA4738 > HRBIN12 > DASQQQ01. The sequence goes on from DASQQQ010000292.1 coordinate 228, forward strand.
TCGACGCGATCGAGGAGGTTATGGGGAGACACAGCTCGGACGGCCGGCCCTCACGAGGACCCCTTGCGCATCCCCATCGGATCGAGCATTGCTCGATACCCAGTGCCAGGTCGTTGGAGCGCATGCGGTCCCTCGGGATCGTGCCGGTGCCGCAACCGGTCTTCCTCTTCGCTGAAGGTGAGGCGTACCTGGCTCAGCTGGGCCGGGAACGGACGGCTGGCGCGTACCCCCTCCGCACGATGATCGAGCTCGGCCTTCGTCCCGCGCTGAGCTCCGATGCCCCGGCGACCTCCACGGAGGACGCGGCGAACCCGTGGCTAGGCATCGCTGCGGCGGTGACCCGGAGGAGCTGGGCGGGGACCGAGCTCGGGAGCTCGGAGCGCCTCTCCATCGAGGAGGCGATCGCCCTGTACACGGCCGGTGGCGCCGACGTGCTCCGTCTCGCCGATCGCGTCGGGTCGGTGGACGTGGGACGGGAGGCCGACCTGGTCGTCTACGGGGACGATCCCCTCGCGATGAGCCCGAACGATCTGTCTGCCATCGTCCCGGAGTTGGTCATGGCCAAGGGGCGGATCGGCCACGGGAACGCAGCCGGGGGGACGGCCTCGTTCTCGGGACGAAGAGGATCGCCGGTTCGAGGGTTGGGTCCACTCCCTCGATGGTAGGGACCCGCCGCCGCGCGAGGGACGATGAGCATCTTGCGCGGCATCGGGGGGTTGAGACCTGCGAGCACCCGCGGATCAGTGCTCGAAGAGCCCGAACGCGCGTCGGGCCGCCGCCTCGTTGGCGAACACGTGCACGGTGCCGACCGCCAGGCTGCGGAGCCGTTCGGCCAGGCCGCGGTCGACCCGGACCAGGACCACGCCATCCAGGCGCGCCAGCACCGTGGCGGTCCGGTCGGTGAGGAGCACCTGGGCGGCCTCCCCGATCGCCACCACGTAGCGTTCCTGTTCCAGCGCGGATCTCATGCGGGCGGTCCCTCCTTCGATGTCGGTCTCCATCCCGGTATCGGTCTCCTCGGGCCCGCGCACCATGGAGCGGCGGAGCGGTCTTACGGTCGCCCGGGTGTTGGTCCGGGCGGGCTGGAACCAGATGCTCATCGCCGTTCGACCTACGACTAGGAGGGAAGGGGCCCATCGACCGTGCCGTCCTGGTCTTCGTCCTCACGCTGGGATGGTCGGTCGGGATGCGCTCCACGGTCCCCGGATCATCCGGCGCGATCGGTGAGGACGCGGCCGGGTCCTACCGCGACCCCAGGTGCGGACCTCGACCGAGGGACATCGACAGCCCCCGGGTCGCCCGGGTCGGACGCGCCCTGCGCTAGCCGACGTCCTGCCGATGCAGAACGAGTGCGGCGGTGAGGGCCAGCACCACCACGTACGCGATGAGGGCCACCAGTGCCTGGGGCCCGCCTACGGCGGCCGTCACGCCCGGCGTCCCGCCCGGCCGGTCCTGCGGGACCGCGCCCAGCGAGGCCACGAGCGAGCCCGCGTTCACGCCGGGCAGCCACTTCTGGAGCGCGTCCAGGAAGCCGACCAGCCCAGCGAAACCGCGAACGAGGTTCTCGACCACGAGCGCCCAGACCATCCCAAGGCCCACCGCGAGCGGCGTGCTCCGGAACAGGATGCCGAGGAGCGCTCCGAACAGGGACCACATCCAGATGATCAGGAACCCGGCCCCGATCCCGCGACCGAGTTCGAGCAGGCCGGGCCAGGGGGCCGCGCGATGCTCGACGGAGGCGATCACCCAGCTCCACAGGCCGTTCACGGCGAACACGGCCACCACGAGGGCGAGCGCCATCAAGAGGCTCACCGCGAGCTTGCCGCCCAGCACGGACAGGCGGCGAGGTCGTTGGGTCAGCATGGTCTTCAGGGTCCCCCACCCGTACTCGCTGCCGGCCAGCAACCCTCCCATGATCACCGCGATGGCCCCGGCGAACATCGGGAAGCCGCCCAGCGTGTTCGGCACCAGGCTCCGCGGCAGCAGATCCGACAGGAGCTGTGCAGCGGTCTGCCCCGCGGCGAACCCGGTCCCGCCCCCGCTGCGGTACGCGACGTAGGGCAGCAGGTACCCGAACACCTGGGCCAGGACGAGGAAGACCGCGGCCAGGACCCACATCGCGGGCCGCTTCATGACCTTGAGCAGTTCGGCTCGGTAACTACCCCCCATCGGTATCAGCCTCCCTCCGACGTCCATCGCCGTTCGTTCCGGTCAACTCGAGGAACACGTCCTCCAGGGTCCGCTCGACCTCTCGGAGCTCGCGCACGGCGACCCCGGCGAGCACGAGCTCACGGTTGATGCGCGGTCCCTCGGCCGGGTCGGCGTCCAGCCGCAGGGATCCGTCCTGCACCTGGATGCGCTCGGGTCCCAGCAGCCGTTCCACGCGCTCCCTCGCCAGGGGGAGCGGTCGTGCGCGGATCAGGATCGACCCCCGTCCGCGGAGCTCGTCCACGGTTCCCTCGGCGATCAGCCGGCCGCCGGAGATCACCCCCACCCGGTCGCACACCTGTTGGACCTCGCCCAACAGGTGGCTCGAGAGCAGCACGGTGCGGCCCCCGGTGCCCAGGTCACGGATCAGCGAGCGCATCTCGGCCATGCCGGCCGGGTCCAGCCCGTTGGTGGGCTCATCGAGGAACAGGAGCTCGGGGTCCTTCAGTAGGGCCGCCGCCACCCCCAACCGCTGCCGCATGCCCTGCGAGTACGCCGCGAACCGATCCCCGCCTCGACCGAGCAGGTCCACCGCTTCCAGCGCGGCATGGATGCGACCCTCGGTGACGCCCGCGTAGCGGGCCACCACCCGCAGGTTGTCCCTCCCGGACAGGTACGGGTAGAAGGCCGGGCCCTCCACCATGGAGCCGACCCGGGCCAGGCCCTCGGGATCGCCGGGGGCTCGGCCCAGGACGTGCGCCGTGCCGCCGGTGGGGTGGATCAGGCCGAGGAGCATCCGGAGCGTCGTGGTCTTCCCGGCACCGTTGGGCCCCAGGAAGCCGTACACCTCTCCCCGCCGGACACCCAAGTCTAGCCCGTCCACGGCCCTGATCCGGGAGCCGTAGACCTTGGTGAGATCCCGGGTCTCGATCACGTGTGTGACAGCTTCCATCGGCGATCCTCCCCTCCTCATCGGTGCTCGCGGAGCACCGCCAGTCGGGACCGGTACTCCTGCTCGTCGATCTCCCCGCGCGCGTACCGCTCGCCGAGGACCGACTCCGGCGACCGGGCGTCGTGCCAGCCCTCGACCCGGCGGCGCCACCACGGGCCGCGCCAGGCGAAGGTCCAGAACAGCGCGATCAGGGCGAACCAGGCGAGGGGGAAGATCCACCACCAGCCCCAGCCGGCGTGTCCGACGATCGCGAGTGGCGTCTGCATCTCGATCGACCTCCTTCCGTCTCGTGTTGCCTCGATCCCATGCTCCCGGCGGAAGGGTCGATCGACGTCGCACGGGGGGAGGCTTTCGGGGGTACGCCGTGGGGTGTACGGGTGGGGCCCGGGTACGCCGGGTGGCTACTCGCCTCGACCGGGTGCGACCAGACCGGACTCGTAGGCGAAGACCACGAGCTGCGCCCGGTCCCTCGCCCCCAGCTTGACCATGGCCCGGCTCACGTGGGTCTTGGCGGTGGCGGGGCTCACGAACAGACGCTGCGCGATCTCGTCGTTCGACAGCCCGGCGGCGACCAGCGCCATCACCTCGCGCTCACGATCGGTCAGCGGTTGCAGGTCGCGGGTGGGCCGCGGCTCGCGGGTGCGGGCCGCGAACTCCTCGATCAGGCGCTTGGTGATGGCGGGGGAGAGCAGAGCGTCCCCGGCCGCCACCACCCGGACGGCCTGGATCAGCTCGGCCGGCTCGGTGTCCTTGACCAGGAACCCGGCGGCGCCGGAGCGGATCGCCTCGAAGACGTACTCGTCCAGCCCGAACGTGGTGAGGATCACCACCCGGACGTCGTCCAGCCGCTCGTCCCCGGCGATCGCCCTCGTCGCGGCCAGGCCGTCGAGCCCCGGCATGCGGATGTCCATGAGCACGACGTTCGGCCGGAGCTCGGTCGCCAGGCGGACCGCCTCGTCGCCGTCCGCCGCCTCGCCCACGACCTGGATGTCCTCCTGCGCGTCGAGGAGCGCTCGGAAGCCGGCCCGGACCAGGGCCTGGTCGTCCGCCAGCAGCACCCCGATCGTCGACGAGGCGTCGGCCATGGCCGGGCCGTTCCGTTCGTCGCTCACGTCGGCTTCGGGTCGGTGACCGCGTACAGGCGCCACCGGTCCGGCACCCCCTTCAGGATGTGCTCACCCCGGTCGGCGAAGCCGATGCCGGCCCCCACGACCAGGTCCCGGACCGTGCTGGAGACCACGACGTCGCCGGGCGCGGCCGAGCCGGCCACGCGAGATCCGATGTGCACGGCGATGCCGCCGATGTCGTCGCCGCGGACCTCGACCTCTCCGGTGTGCAGGCCGATCCGAACGTCGAGGCCCTCGGCTCGAAGCTCGTGGCGGATCGCGAGGGCGCAGCGGATGGCCCGGGCGGGGGCGTCGAAGACGGCCAGGAAGCCGTCCCCCGTGGTCTTCACCTCGCGTCCGGCGTGGCGCGCCAAGCTCCGCCGGACCAGGGCATCGTGGCGATCGAGCAGGTCCCGCCACCGGCGGTCCCCGATCTGCGCCGCTCGCTCGGTCGAGGACACGATGTCGCTGAACATCACCGTGGCCAGGATCCGGTCGGGGTCGGGCGCGGCGGTTCGCATCGGATCGGAGCCGCGCTCGGCGAGGGCCCCGATCACCCGCTTCGTCACCCCGGGTGACAGGAGGGCGTCGCCCCGGGCCACGGCGCGGACACCCTGCACCAGCTCCGCCGGCTCCGTGTCCTTGACCAGGAAGCCGCTGGCCCCCACGCGCAGGGCCTCGAACACGTACTCGTCGACGTCGAAGGTGGTCAGGATGACGATCCGGGTCCGGTCCAGGTGCCGATCCCGGGCGATCCTGCGTGTGGCCTCCAGACCGTCCACCCCGGGCATCCGGATGTCCATGAGCACCACATCGGGCGCGAGCTCGGTCGCCAGTTGGACCGCCGTCTCTCCGTCGGCCGCCTCCCCCACCACCTCGATGTCGTCCTCGGCGTCGAGCAGCGAGCGGAACCCGGCGCGCACCAGGACCTGGTCATCGGCGAGCACGACCCGGATCATCGGGCGTCCTCCAGGGGGAGGCGGGCTCGGACCCGGAACCCGCCGCCGGGGCGGGGCCCGGCCTCCAGCTCCCCGCCCAGCGCCGCGACCCGCTCGCGCATGCCTACCACGCCCTTGCCCGTCCCCGGGGTGCCCGAACCGTCCGAGCCCGAACCGCGACCGTCGTCGTCCACCTGGACGCTGAGCTCACGCTGTCCGTAGGTGACGCGGACCGTCGCCGTGGCCGGTCCGGCGTGTCGGGCCACGTTCGTGAGGGCTTCCTGCACCACCCGGAACGCCGCGACGTCCACCCCGAAGGGCAGCGGACGGACGTGCCCCGCCGTCTCCGTCCGCACCTCCAGCCCGGCGGCCCCCGCCTGCGCCACCAGGTCGTCGAGCTTGGCGAGCGTGGACGCGGGGGAACGGGGTGCGCGCTCATCGTCCCGGCGCAGGATCTCCAGGACCGAGCGGAGCTCCGTGAGCCCCTCCTTGCTGGCCTCCTTGATCGCCGCGAGCGAGCCGCGGAGCTCATCGGGGAGGCCCTCGTTCACGTGCAGGGCCACCCCGGCCTGGACGTTGATCAACGACAGGTGGTGGCCGAGTGCGTCGTGGAGCTCCCGAGCGATCTGCAGGCGCTCCTCGCTGGCCCGCCGCAGGGCCTCCTCCTCCCGCATCCTCGCGGCCTCCGCGGCGCGTTCGCGCCGGATCCGGAGGAGCTCGGCGGCACCGTAGAGGACCAGCAACCAGGCGGCCAGCCCGACCAGCGCGGCGATCGACGGATCCGGCCGGTCCCGGAGCAGGGGGTCCAGCCAGGGGAAGATCCCGAACCCGATGACCGCGGTGATGGCGGCGGCCAGCCGGTGACCCCGCAGGACGGTGGTGACGTAGGCCACGACCATCAGGATCCAGATCGGACCGTTCGCGTAGCCGAGCGCGAAGAAGGCGAGTGTGGTCCCGAAGACGAACTCGAGTACGGCCACCGGGTACCGCCGCCGGACGGCGAGCGCGATGCCCGCCAGGACGACCAGCAGGATCGCCCATCCGTCGACCGGGCGGCGGGTGGGCTGGCCGTGCGCCGCGCCGAACGTCCCGGCCACGGCGAACAGGGTCAGCCCCGCCGCGAGGGCGGCGTCGCGCAGCAGTTCGCGACGCCTCGGCGCTTGCAGCGTCGCAGTGATCGCCGTCATGGCTTCGAGCCTAGGACCATGCGTCCGGCCCGTCATCGGGGCTCGGGAGCGATGACGCCTACCACGGCCGGCGCAGGCCGAGCCGATGGGGCTACGTCGCCGGCCGTACCATCATCCGGCCGGGTCGGTCGACGGCTCGGCTGGGCGCGCGTGGTCCCTCGAGCACGATCTTCGCGTGATCGAGTTCTGACGGGAGGTGTAGCCGTGGGATACGTGGAGGCATTCACGTCGAACTTCGTCTCTCTGTACCGAGACGTCCACGATCGGATCCGAGACGAGGTTTCGGACCTCGGCGAGCGGGCGCTCGGTTGGGTGCCCGGGCCGGAGACCAACTCGATCCCCACGATCGTCATCCACCTCCTCGGTTCCGAGACCGAGGTCCTGCAGGTCGTTCGCGATCTTCCCGTCGAGCTGTTCTGGCTGCTGAACAGCTACGGCCATGTCCGGGAGCATCTTGCCCAGATCCAGCTGACGAAGCGGCTTTGGCTGCAACCTCATGAGATGGGGCCACCCACCCCATGATCTCGGGGGAGGATGGCGGTGTCCGTGACAAGCTCTACGATCGGA
>DASQQQ010000293.1:0-6881 GCA_035643355.1 Actinomycetota bacterium
TGGCCGTGCCGGCGTTCACGCTGGCCATGGTCCACGGGGTCTTCGCGGGGACGGACACCGCCCGGCCCTGGATGTGGTGGACCTACCTGGCGACCGGCCTGATAGCGCTGTTCCTGGTGCTGGTGCGCGGGCTCACGGCCGGCGAACGGCCCCAGCGCGCCCCGCGCCCCGCCCATGCCCCGGCGCGCCCGGCCCCCACGCCGGCCCGACGGGCCCCACAGCATGAGGCCTCCCGGACCCCTCCGGTCGCTCCGGTGGAGGTCAGGGTTGAGGGGTGAGCGCCGATAGGATGGTGGACGTGGGCGAGTACCCCGCGTACCTCGCGTCCGACGTGGTCCTGCGCGACGGATCCACCGTGCGGATCCGCCCCGCCCTGAAGAGCGATGCCACCCGGGTCGAGGACTACCTCCTCGGACTGTCGCCCGAGACCCGGCGGTTGCGCTTCTGGGGCAGCGCGATCGACGTCCGCAGCGTCGCCGAGAAGATCGTGGACGTCGACTACCACGATCACCTGACCCTGCTGGTCCTCTCCGGCGGCGACGAGGGCCGGATGATCGGCGGCGCCCAGTTCACCCGCATCGAGGGCGGACGGGCCGAGATCGGCCTGTCGGTCACCGACGAGTTCCAGGGCAAGGGCATCGGGTCGATCCTGCTGGGCCAGCTGGCCCAGGCGGCCGCCGAGCAGGACATCACGATCTTCATCGCCGACGTCCTGCCCGAGAACCACAACATGGTGAACGTGTTCCGGCACAGCGGCTTCCCCGTGTCGATCCGGGCGACCCCCGGCAGCATCGACGTGGAGTTCCCGATCTCGCTCACGGAGGAGGCCGTGGAGCACTTCGAGCGGCGGGAGACGGCCGCCGCCGTGAGCGCCATGCAGACCTTTCTGACCCCCGATTCGGTGGCGGTGATCGGCGCGTCCAGGGACACCTCGAGCATCGGGGGCATGCTCTTCCACAACCTGCTGACCAAGGAGTTCCACGGCCCCGTCTACCCGGTGAACCCCAAGGCCGCCGTGGTCCACGGCGTGCCCGCCTACCCCTCGATCCTGGACGTGCCGGGCCCGGTCGAGGTGGCGTTCATCGCGATCCCCGCGGCCTTCGTGTCCGCCGCGGCCGAGGAGTGCGGCAGGAAGGGCGTCCGCGGGCTGGTCGTGATCTCCTCCGGCTTCGGCGAGGTGGGGGGTGAGGGCCCCGCGCGGCAGGAGGAGCTGATCGACATCTGCCGCCGGTACGGGATGCGGATGATCGGGCCGAACTGCATGGGCGTCGTCAACACCTCGGAGACGATCAAGCTCGACGGCACGTTCGCCACGGTCTATCCACCGCCGGGCCGGGTGGGGTTCCTGTCGCAGTCCGGCGCGCTGGGGCTGGCCGTGATGCAGTACGCGTCGGATCTGGGGCTGGGTCTGTCCACGTTCGTCTCCGTGGGGAACAAGGCCGACATCTCCAGCAGCGACCTGATCGCGTACTGGAACGAGGACCTGGGGACCGACGTGGTGCTGCTGTACATGGAGTCGGTGGGGAACCCCCGACGGTTCGCCCGCCTGGCCCGAGAGGTGGGACGGCGCAAGCCGATCGTGGCGGTGAAGTCGGGGCGCAGCGCCGCCGGGGCGCGCGCGGCGGCCTCGCATACCGGTGCCCTGCTGGCCGCCTCCGACGTCACGGTGGACGCCCTGTTCCGGCAGGCCGGCGTGATCCGCACGGACACGTTGGAGGAGATGTTCGACGTGGCCACGATCCTGGCGAACCAGCCGCCCCCCAAGGGCCACCGGATCGCGATCGTCACCAATGCCGGGGGCCTGGGGATCCTGTGCGCCGACACCTGCGAGGCCAACGGCCTGACGGTGCAGCCGATCTCGGAACGCACGAAGGAGGAGCTGCGCTCGTTCCTGCCGGCCGAGGCGGCGGTGGGCAACCCGGTGGACATGATCGCCTCCGCCACCGACGAGGACTACCGGCGGACGATCCGCACGGTGGCCGAGGACCCTGAGGTCGACGCGATGATCGTGATCTTCATCCCACCGCAGGCCACCAAGGCCGACGAGATCGCGCACGGGATCGCCCGGGGCATCGGCGACGCGCGGGGCCGGATCCCCATCGCCACCACGTTCATGTCGGCCAAGGGCCTGCCCGAGGAGCTGCGCAGCAACGGCACCCGGATCCCCTCGTTCGCCTTCCCCGAGCAGGCCGCCATCGCCATGGCGCACGCCTGCGCCTACGGGCGTTGGCGCGAGAAGCCGGAGGGCACCGTCCCCCGGTTCCACGACATCCGGGCCTCCGAGGCCGCGGCGATCGTGGCCGGCGCGCTGCAGCGCGAGGAGTCCGGCGGCTGGCTCTCGGCGGAGGAGGTGGACCGGCTCCTGGCCTGCTTCGGGCTGCCGATGGTGCGCTCGGAGCGGACGACCACGCCCGACGAGGCCGGGCAGGCCGCGGCCCGGATCGGGACCCCGGTCGCCCTCAAGGCGTTCGGGCCGGACATCGTGCACAAGACCGACGTGGGCGCGGTCCGGCTCGGGTTGAGCGGCTCGGTGGCGGTCCGGGAGGCCGCGATCCAGATGCGCGAGCGGATCGGGGAGGCCGGCCTGAACCTGGAGGGCTTCCTGATCCAGGAGATGATCCGGGACGGGGTGGAGATGCTCGTGGGTGTGGCCCACGACCCGGTGTTCGGGCCGGTGGTGGCCTGCAGCGCGGGAGGCACGGCCGTGGAGCTGGTGCGGGACGTCTCGGTGAGCGTCACGCCGATCAGCGACCTGGACGCCGCCGAGATGGTCCGCTCCCTCAAGACCTTCCCCCTGCTGAACGGCTTCCGGGGCGCGCCGAAGGCCGACGTGGCCGCGCTCGAGGACGTGATCCTGCGGGTGAGCACCCTGGTGGACACCCTCCCGGAGATCGCCGAGATGGACTGCAACCCGGTGATGGTGCTCCCCCACGGCGCGTCCATCGTGGACGTCCGGATCCGGGTGCAGGAGGCTCCGCAGCTGAAGCCGCTCGCGGCCCGGGCCGCCGCGGGATGAGCGCCGTCGGAGGGATAGGACGGCCTAGCCCGTCGGGCCGGGGCGCGCGATCAGCACCGAGCATGGCGCGTGCTGCGCCACGTACTCGCACACGCTGCCGAGGAGCACCCGGGCCATCCCCGACAGGCCCCGGGACCCGACCACGGTGAGGTCCGCCTGGTCCCGGCGGGCCGTCTCCACGAGCGCGTTCTCCGGCCGCCCCATCGCCATGTCTCGGACCGGCTCCACGCCCCAGGATCGGGCGGCGTCCACGGCCGGGATCAGCTCGGGCGGTGTGGGCTCGTCCCGGTCCAGGCTCCACTCCTGGTTGTCGCCCCGGAAGATCGGGATCACGTGCTGGAGGTGGAGCTCGGCGCCGGCAACGGCCGCGATGCCGGCCGCCAGCCGTGCGGTCTCCACGGAGCTGTCCGACCCGTCCACCCCGCACTGGATCCGACGGGGGAACCCCTGGGGGCTCCCTCGCGCGAGCATGACCGAGCAGCCCGCGTGCCGGATCACGTGCGCCGCCACCCGGCCCACCCGGATCGTCCCGCCGAACGCGCCGGCGTCGGGTCCCAGGCAGATCAGCTCGGCGCCGATCTGAGCCGCCTCGGCCACCAGGACCTCGGCCGGGTCCCCGGCCAGTACCCTGGTGGTCGGCTCCACCTGCTCTCGCCGGGCCACCTCCTCGGCCCGGCCGAGGACCTCCTCGGCCACGGCCTCGACGTCCCGGTCCTCGTGCGGGTGCCTCGCGTCGATCACGAAGACGACGTCCAGCGACGCTCCGGTCAGGGCGGCCAGACGGGCGGACTGACGGACGGCCTCCTGCGCGCGCTCCGAGCCGTCGGTGCCTGCCAGCGATCGAGACAGGGGGGCTCGGGGTCCGCCCGAGCTCACCGTCCCGGTCCCGGGGTGATCGCGGTCCAGGGCAGGGGCAGCTCGGGCGAGGGCAACGTGTCGTCCTCCAGGTGCGAGAGGTGGTTCTCCACGCCCACGACCCCCTCCACCGCCTGCACCAGGCCCACCACGACCGGGATCAGGCTCCGCCGCTCGATCTGCCCCTCCAGACGGACCACGCCGTCCCGCACCATGACCCGGATGCTACTCGGTTCGATCCACAGGGTGCGGCGGATCACGTCCTCCCGGATCTCGGCGGCGATCTCGGCGTCGTCGCGCAGGAACACCTTCAGCAGGTCCGCACGGGAGACGATCCCCAGGACATCGCCCCGGGCCCCGACCACCGGCAAGCGCTTCACCCCGTGCCGGTACATCAGCCGCGCCGCGTCACCCAGGGAGGCGTCGGGCTCCACGGTGATGACCGGCGTGGTCATCAGCTGGCCCGCCACCAGCCCGGCGTGCTTCTCCCGCTTGATCCGCCGATGCCGGCCCTCGAGCAGGCGGGGGTCGCCCTCGAGCTGAGCATCCTCCTTCAAGATCAGGTCGCCCTCCGAGACGATGCCGACCAGCCGGTCCTGCTGGTCCACGACGGGGACCGCGCTGACCCGGTACTCCTGGATGCGGCGGACGACATCCTTGAACGGGGACGAGTCGCTCACGACGACGACCGTGCGGGTCATCACGTCCTTCACCGTCCGCTTCATGCTCGCCTCCTCCCAGGATGCCCCCACCCACGGTACGGGCGGTTCCGGGGGTTCCATAGGGTCGGAGGGCCCGGGCCGCCGGGTCCCAGGACCCGCTCGCACGGGGGCCGGGCGACCCCGTTGCACGGTACGCTAACGGTGGGGATGGACCACCGGATCGACCGCAGGGACCGGCTGATCGAGGCCGGGCTGACGCTCTCTTCCGAGCTCTCGCTGGAGGGCGTGCTGCAGCGCATCGTGGAGCTGGCCGTGGAGGTCACGGGCGCCCGTTACGGAGCCCTGGGGGTGATCGGTGCGGAGGGCCGCCTGATCGAGTTCCTCACCACCGGGGTCTCCGACGCCGAGCGCGAACGCATCGGCCACCCACCGGAGGGCCATGGGATCCTCGGAGCCCTCATCCGTGAGGGCGGGGCCCTGCGCATCCCGGACATCGCCGCCGATCCCCGCTCGGTGGGGTTCCCCCCGAACCATCCCCCGATGCGCTCGTTCCTGGGGATGCCGATCCGATCCCGGGACGAGATCTTCGGCAACATCTACCTCACCGAGAAGCAGGGCGCCCCGGGGTTCACCCCGGAGGACGAGCGGGATCTCTCGGTCCTGGCCGCCCAGGCCGGCGTGGCGGTGGAGAACGCCCGCCTGTACCGGGAGGCGCAGCGGCGGCGCCGGTGGCTCGAGGCGGTCCGCGAGATCGCCACCTCGATCCTGTCGGGCGCCCCGCCGGAGCAGGCCCTCGAGATCATCGCGGATCGGGCGCTCGAGCTGGTCGGGGCGGAGATCGCCACCGTGGCCGTGCCCGAGGCCAGCACCGGACGGCTCACGCTGCGCGTGGCCCGAGGGGTGGGAGCCGACACGTTGCGGGGCATGAGCTTCCCGATCAAGGGCTCGATCTCGGGCGAGGTGGTGGCCAAGGGAGAGGCCATCGCGGTGGAGGATGCATCGAGCGACCCCCGCGCCTACCAGCCGGTGGTGGCGGTGGGCGGGTTCGGGCCCTCCATCTTCGTGCCGTTGATGGCGCACGGGAGCGCGTTCGGGACCCTGATGGCCGCGAACCAGGTGGGCGGCCGTTCCTTCGAGCCGGGCGACGCGGGCCTGCTCCAGACCTTCGCCGACCAGGCCTCGCTGGCGCTGGAGTACGGTCGGGCCCAGCAGGAGAACCAGCGGCTGATGGTCCTGGAGGATCGGGAGCGGATCGCCAAGGAACTGCACGACGGCGTGATCCAGGCCCTGTTCGCGGTGGGCATGGGCCTTCAGGGCACCGCCCTGATGAGCCAGGACGAGGAGCTCGCCGAGCGCATCGAGAGCGCCGTGGGCGAGCTGGACCGGGTGATCCGCGACCTGCGCAACTACATCTTCGGTCTGCGCCCGGGGATCCTGGCCGACCGCCAGCTCGATCAAGCCTTGCGGGCCTTGGGGGAGGAGTTCCAGCAGAAGAGCGGGGTGGTCACCGTGGTGGAGGTGGACAGCACCGTGGCCTCCGAGCTCAGCTCGCACGCGAGCGACCTGCTCCAGTTGGCCCGGGAATCGCTGTCCAACGTGGGCCGGCACGCCGAGGCCTCCACCTGCCGGCTCTCGCTGTACCGCAACGGCCAGGGAGCGATCCTGGAGGTGGACGACGACGGCCGTGGGTTCGATCCGGCCACGGTGCGGCGGGGCGACGGGCTGTCGAACATGGAGGAGCGGATCGACACGCTGGGCGGCGAGCTGTCGATCGACAGCTCGCCCGCCGAGGGCACCACGGTGCGGCTGTTCCTGCCGTTCTAGGGCCGATCCGAACCGGGTCGACCTTCGGTCCCCAGGATCCGGTCGAGCGCGTCCAGGAGCCCCCGACGCGTGGGATGACGACCGATCCGGAGCAGCTGTCCGGGCACATCCGGTCCGGGGCGGGAGCCCAGCGCGACGATCCGCCGGCCGCTCAGCAGGTAGAGCCCCAGGAGGTCCTCGGCGGAGGTGCCGCTGCCGACGGCCTCGCTGGCCAGGCTCATATCCAGGATCACGGCCGAGGCGTCCTCCAGCAGCGGACAGGTGCGGCCACGAGACCCGACACATGTGTAGTCGGGCTCGGTGGGGCCGGGGCAGGTCAGGACCTGATGGCCGGCGGCCTCGAGCCAGGAGCCCAGCCGCTCCCGCTCCGCCGCGTCGGCCTCCACGACCAGCACGGCGCCCCCTCCGGCCTGCGCCGCCATGCGCCGAAGTCTGAGAGCGGTCCCCCGGGGCGGTGCCGTGCCGGAGGTCCCGCCGAGGGGAGGACCTCCGACCCTCGGGAGCGCCCCGGGGGACTCGCATCC
>DASQQQ010000294.1:0-4926 GCA_035643355.1 Actinomycetota bacterium
GAAGTATCGCAGGACAGCGGTGGGAGACCCGAGGGGACGTGCCGAGGTCCGGGCGGGTCAGTCCTGCACGAGCTCGATGCGCATGCGCTTGAAGCCCTTGCCCTTGCTCTCGGTCTTGACCACCCGAACCGGGCCCACCTCGGCCGTGGACCGGACGTGGGTGCCGCCGTCCGCCTGCTTGTCGAGCCCCTCGATGTCGATCACCCGGATCGGGTCCACCTGCTCGGGGATCAGGTTCACCTTGGTCCGGATCAGATCGGGATCCCTCAGCGCCTCCGCCCGAGCCAGGAACCCGACCCGGACCGGGCGGTCCTTCCCGAGCGCGGCGTTCAGCCTCCGCTCGACCTCCTGGCCGAACTCCTGGCTGATCGCCTCCAACTCGAAGTCCATCCGCGCGACCCCGGGCTCCATGTTCCCTCCGGTGACCTTCGCCCCGTAGTCGCGCCAGACGATGCCGGAGAGGGCATGGAGGGCGGTGTGCGTGCGCATCAGCGCGTGGCGCCGCTCCCAGTCGATCTGGGCGGTGACGGTGGTGCCCGGCGGCGGCGGCCGACCGTCGACCTGGTGGACCACGTCACCGCCGACCTTCCGGGTGTCCGTTACCGGCACCTCACCGTCCTCCCAACGGAAGACACCGGTGTCCCCAGGTTGCCCCCCTCCCCTGGCGTAGAAGACGGTTCTGTCCAGCACCACGCCGGTCTCATCCACCGAGAGCACGGTGGCCTCGCACGTACGCAGGTAGGCATCGGTGGCGCACAGCTGCTCGGTCACGGGGCGAGGGTACACGAGGCCCGAGCGAAGCGGCGGGATCGTGGAGCGGGAAGGATCAGGGTCGGTGACCGGGGAACGTGCGCTCGCCGGCCCGGATGGGCACCCGGAGCCAGTTCTCGCCCGGCGGGAGCGGACAGCTCCACGCCTCGTTGTAGGCGCAGTAGGGGTTGTAGGCGTAGTTGAAGTCGATCTCCACCGTGCCGTCCGGGGCCGGGGGCTCGACCTCCAGGTACCGCCCGGCGCCGTAGCTCTCCTTGCCCGACGTGGCGTCCCGGAAGGGCAGGAACAGCTCGCGTTGATCGGGCGAGGCGTAGAGCGTGACCTGGGCGACATCCCCATCCACCCGGAACCGAACCACACCGGCTCGCCGGTACTCCTGGGAGCCGCCCGTGGTGGTCTGCATCACGACGGGCTCCTGTCGGTCGACATCCGGGTCGAGGGGTGCCCGGATCACCAGGGCATCGGTCGGCGGGTAGTAGGCGAGCCCCTCGAACGAACGGCGCTGCTCGTCGGTCAACGGCGAAGTCGGACCCTCGCGGAAGAACGCGTCCTTGCCGCGACGGAACTCCTCCAGCTCGCTCACGCCGCGGATGCCAGGAAGACGGCGACCTTCTGCACGATGGTCGGGATCTCGGAGAACAGCTCGTCCTGGCTGCTGAACACCAGGAGCTCGGAGTTCGGGAGCAGGTCGTGCAGGATGTGGCCGAGCTCGACGGGATGGATCTCGTCCCCCTCGACGCAGACCAGGATGGTCGGGGCCGTGACCCGTCGCAGCAGCTGGCGGTCCGGTACCGGCCAGTCTTCGATCACGCCGCGGATCGCCCGCGCCACGCCCTCGGGGTGCTCGTGCGCCCACATCACCTTGTCGAGCTCGGCCCTCCAGGGCGCCTGGACGTACTCGGCCACGCGCTCGGGGTCCGAGATGATCGCCTCGATCGCCTCGTCGGGGCTCTTGCCGTCGAGCTCGCTCGCCAGGGCCCGGTACCGATCCTTGTACGCGAAGGGACCGTCCAGCCCCGCCGGGAGCAGCCAGACCATCCGCTCGAACCGGTCGGGCTTGCGGCAGAGGAGATTGGCGATGGCACCGGCACCGAGGGACGTGCCCACCGCACAGGTCGCCCCGTAGGCGTCTGCCACGGCCTCCAGGTCATCGGCGAAGTCCCGGAACCGATAGCCGGTCTCCGGGGCTCCGGACGAGCCGTGCCCGCGGAAGTCGAATCGGACCGCCGAGCCGGGAACCAGCGGAGTGAGGGCGGCCAGCTCCTTGCAGTTGTTCGTCAGGCCGTGGGCGACGACCGTCACCGGGTCACCCTCCCCATCGACCTCCACGTGTAGCGTGACGTCCCCGGTCACGACCTCAGCCACGTCGCACCTCCGCGGGCTCCATACCCCATCAGCGTACGGGCGACACCGTCGAACGACGGGCCGGCCGCCATCGTCACACGGGAGCAGTGGGCGAGGCGACGTCGTCCACGTCGTCCTGCGAGGCAAGCTCGCCCTTGATCCGGAGTGCCCATGCGTAGATCGCGGCCGTCGCCACCAGGAACACCACGCCCGATGTCACCAGGATCGGCCGCACCCGGCCCGCGGACCACACCAGCGCGAGCACGAACGCCGGCACGATCCAGCCCAGGTTGTACGCGATGTCGAAGAGGCTGAACCCTCGTCCGCGGAAGTCGTCGGGCAGCGCCTGCTGCATGATCGTGTCTGCCGCGATCTTGCCGATGAAGAACCCGAGCGCCCCGATGAACATCAGCGCGCTGTAGGCGACGATCGAGTGCACGCCCCCGAACACGATGACGCCGGCGCCGACCGCGGCCATCGCGACCACCAGCAGTCGATAGGGGGCGACCCGGTCCTTCAGCTTCTGCGCCATGACCATCCCGATGGCGGCCCCGATCGCCCCGAACGCTCCGGCGATCGCCACCACCGTCTTGTCGGAGTTGGCGCCGGAGAGCAGGTGGCGAGCCTCCAGGGCGAAGGCCAGGGCCACGAACCCGAAGAACTCCATCCGGAGCGCCTGGAAACCCGACAGACCGAGCGCCGCCGCCGGCCGGCCGAACACCTCCCGTACCCCGCTCGCGATGTCCCCGAGCACCCGCCTGGCCTCCTCGAGGAAGCGGGCCACGTGCCGTTCGTACTCGAGCCGCTCGACCCGGTTGGCCACCACGGCGGCCACCACGTAGAGCCCCGCTCCCAGCACGGCCACGATCCAGGCCGGCGCCAGGGCGGTACCCACCAACGCCACACCGCCCCCGAGCACCTGGAAGATCGCGCCGCCGGCCTGGGAGAGCCCGTTCGCTTGCAGGAGGTCCTTGCCGTGCACCACGGCAGGGAGCCCGGCGGACTTGATGGCGAGCAGGATCCGGGTGCAGGCCAGCGTGGTCAGGACCGCCACGATCAGGACCACATCGGGCAGACCGTCCCCTCCGGCCGCCAACGCGAGCGCCGCCAGGGCCACCACCGCGGCCCGGAACAGGTTCGAACGGGACAACAGCTGACGCCGGTCGTATCGATCGATGAACGCACCGACGAAGGGGCTCACGATCGTGTACGGGATGTAGAGCGCCAGGACGATCGCCAGCAGGTACCGGGCTGACGGCGCGCTGGTCACGTCGAACCCCTTCTGCCCGCCGAAGGCGATCGACTTGGCCAGGGACGCTTGAACGATGCCGTCGGCGGCCTGGGCGACGAACTGGGTGGCCATCAGAGCGGAGAAGCTGCGGTTGGAGAAGACGGCGAACATCTCCCCGAAGAACCGAGACAGCGCGCCGAAGGCACGGTCGAGCGGGTCCTTGGCCAACCGCAGCGCCACGGCCGCCACCACCGCGAGCCCCAGGGTGGCCCACCCGTCGGCCACACCGAACGGCGCACGGTGGACGGCGACCACCACGATCCCGGCGATCACCGTGAGAGCGATGGAGATCCCGGGGACGAGGGCCACCTTGGTCCAGACGTCCTCCAACTCGAAGTACCGAGCCGAGATGAGCCCCGGGACCACCAACAGCAGGGCCAGGGCCGCGAGCACCCGGCCGGTATGGCCGAGGTTCCCGAGCGGCCCCGGATGGTCGGCGTACAGGGCTGCCGTCCGCCGCTCGGCCCCCCGAGCCGCGTCCAGGGCAGCGGGGGAGGGCGTGGTCAGGTCCGTCCCGGTGACCACCGCCAGGTCGTCGCTGATCTTCACCAGGAAGTCCGGCACGGGCTGCTGGTCCAGCAGGGCCGTGTTCTGCGTCTTCCCGTTGAACTGACGGACCAGGAACGCGACCGGCGGTTGCGGGTACGCGCGCTCGAGCCCCTGCAGGTCGCGGAAGAACCCGCGCGACATCTTGTTGTAGGTGCCATCCGTCAGCTGGGTGGGCCGGTCCGCGAGGAAGTCCTCCACGCTGCCGAAGTAGGACATGGACCGCTTCACGGCATCGCCGGGCAGGCCGGTCCGGGAGACGTTCGTGAAGGTCTTCGACCAGCCGTAGGACTGGTACGTGTCCCCGAAGTTCAGGATGAACACGATGGGTCGCCCCGGCTCGCGCTGGACGATGGCGCTGGCCGCGGCCAAGGCGGTCCGGGTGGGCTGATCGATCCACTGGTTGTTCGGGTTCGCCCACTGGGAGCTGTCGCGGCCGCGCACCCATACGAAGGCGAGCGCGCCTACGAGCGCCGCCACCCCGAGCGCGCCCAGGATCCTCCGACCACCTTGCCGTCGGAGGAGCCAGCGGGCCGCCACCCACGCCCCCAGCCCGACCAGCGGCATGATCGCCGCGGTGGCGTTCATGAACCGGTAGTACGGGTAGGCCTTGCCCAGCAGGAAGCCGAAGATCCCGACCAGCGGGAGGAGCCACAGGGCCGAGAGCGTGCCGAACCCCGAGGCGGGGCGCCGATCACGCCGGGCTCGGTAGATCACCCAGCCGATCGCCAGCAGGATGAGCGGGAACGTGATCACCGGCTGCAGCGAGAGCACCCACTGCCACAGACGCTTCTCGAACACCGCCTGCGTGTAGGGAGGGGGCAGGGCCGCATCCGCCAACGACCCCGTCACGCCCCAGGGGCCCACCAGCCACGACCCCAGGCCCAGCACCATCCCGAACCCGATCGACATCAGGCTCGGCGCGTCGCGCTTGAGCGCCGACCCCAGGGAGAAGCGCGCGGTGACGAAGTGCA
>DASQQQ010000295.1:0-12974 GCA_035643355.1 Actinomycetota bacterium
CCAGCGCGTGGCCGAGCGCGTCCGGGAGGTGGGTGGCGAGGCCTTCGTCTCGCGGGGCGCCGTGCACACGATCATCGGCCTGGTGGGGGACACGGCGACCTTCCGCTCCCTCGATCTGGACAACCTTCCCGGGGTCGACCACCTGATCCAGATCGGCAAGCCCTACAAGATGGTGGCCCGCGCGCTGCATCCGCAGCCGAGCACCGTCAAGGTGGGACCGGCGGCGGTGGGTCGGGAGCTGTTCGCACTGATCGCGGGACCCTGCGCCGTGGAGAGCGAGGAGCAGGCCCTGGCGGCGGCCCGAGCGGCGAAGGCAGCCGGCGCCACGATCCTGCGTGGAGGAGCGTTCAAGCCCCGCACCTCGCCCTACTCCTTCCAGGGCCTGGGCCGGCAGGGCCTGGAGATCCTGGCGGGGTGCCGGCAGGAGACCGGGCTGCCCGTGGTGACCGAGGTGGTCGAGCCTCGCGACGTGGAGCTGGTGGCCTCCTGGGCCGACGCCCTGCAGATCGGGACCCGCAACATGCAGAACTTCGCGCTGCTGAAGGAGGTCGGAGCCGCCAGCAAGCCCGTGGTCCTGAAGCGGGGCCTGTCGGCGACGGTGGAGGAGTGGCTCATGGCCGCCGAGTACGTGGCTCAGCGCGGGAACTCGGAGATCGTCCTGTGCGAACGGGGGATCCGCACCTTCGAGCCGTCCACCAGGTTCACGCTGGACCTGGCCGGTATGGCCGTGGCCCAGCAGGAGAGCCACCTGCCCGTGATCGTCGATCCCTCCCACGCCACGGGCTCCAAGGAGCTGGTGGCACCCATGGCCCGCGCCGCGGTGGCCGCCGGCGCCGACGGCGTGATGATCGACGTCCACCCCGACCCCGGGGTCGCCCTGTGCGACGGGCCGCAGGCGCTCCGCCCGGAGGAGCTCGGCGAGCTGGGTCGTCAGCTCGCCGAGCTGGCCGCGTCCCTGGGTCGCCAGCCGGGCTGAGGGTCGACGCGCGCTACCCGGGAAGGATCGGCGTGAGCTCGGCGATGGCGCAGGAGCCACGCCAGCGCTGGATCGACTCCTCGGGCGGGCCGTTGCGGCTACGGCGCCGGTCGGCCAGGACCTTCGCGGCCTCCTCCCACTCGGGCCCCTCGAGGGTGCGGACCACGGCGGGGAACTCGTCCAGCGCGGTGTCCCGGCCCCGGGTCTCCGGCACGTTGGCCTTCCGCCGGGTGATCACCAGGACCTCGGTGGCTCCGGGGATCCCGGGGACGCTCTGCTCCTCGGGTCCCCGCTCGGTCCTGGACAGGACGTAGATCCGGCCGTTCTTGTAGGCGAACCAGGCCGGAACGGCGTGGCCGCCCTTCGCCTCGTCGCCCACGAAGATCACGTCGGACTTGCGCAGCCCGTCCTCCACCTGCTTGGGCAGCTTCATCGGCGCCTGCTGCACGTAGACGGGCACCTCGATCTCGGCGGCCACCTCGTCGCCCAGCACGAACGAGGCCACGTGGACCCCGGATTCCTCGAACCGCGCTTCGGACACCAGGTCGCGCTCCTCGGTCAGGTCCATCGACCCGCTCATCCGGCGCACCGCCGGTCCCCACCGGTAGGCCAGACGCCCCGAGGGGCTCCAGAAGCGGACCTCCTCGCTCACCAGGCCGGTTCCCACCTTCCAGGCTCGGTACATCACGAAGGGAAGGGCTCGGCCCGGCACGCCCTGCAGGTAGATGGCGGCGGGCGCGCCGTCCCCCTGCGACAGGTGGACGCGTTCGTCCACCACGTTCGCGAAGACGAGCTCACCGACGGTCATCGGTCCGGAAGGATACCGGAGCCGGCGCCGGCCGGAGCCTCAGACGGTCCGCGCCAGCCAGAGTCGCGGCTCGTCGAGCTCGGGTAGGGAAGGCAGGGCCTCGGACGAGTCCCACATCCTGGCCAGCGTGGCCTCGTCGCTCTGCTCGACCACCGTGTCGCAGAAGCGCTTGCCCAGGCGGTACTGCTCGCGCTTCATCTCGATGCCCAGGAGCCGCTCGAAGACCGGGTCGGCGTGCTCGGACTCGCGGTACCGACGCATGGCCTCCTCGATCTGGCCGTAGGTGGACAAGAGCTCGGATCCCACCGCGTGCATCACATGGTCGCCGTAGCCCTCGGCGGCGGACATGAACGCCTGGATCCGGCCGAGCTTGATCCGCTGCTCCGCGTCCAGGACCGTCCCGAACAGGCCCTCCTCCCCCTCGAACATCCGCTGCACGGCCTCCGGGTCCGAGGGGTCCAGCGTTTCCAGCCGCGCTTGGAGCGCGCCGGCGTCAACCTCGAGCGTCGACAGGAAGTCGTCCAGGAGCTCGCGGAACCGAGGGGCCGCCCAGGGCCGGGCGAACTCGAAGCGGTGGGTGACCTCATGCAGGGCCACCCAGGTGCGGAACTCGGTGGGCTGCAGGCTCCAATCCCCCTCGAACGCGGCGATGTTGGGGACCACGAACAGCAGCCCGCCCCCGCCCGACCGAGGGACCGCGATGTCGTACTGACCGAGGACATGCTGGGCCAGATAGCCGAGGACCGAGCCCACCTGCGCGCCGAGCAGCAGCGGCGACAGCTGCTGCATCATCTGGGGGGGGAATCCACCGACCCCGCCGGGCGCCACCGATCCTGGGGCCCCGGCCACCGCATCGGCGAGCTTGCCGGCGGCCGGCTCGATCAGTTCCTTGAGTCCCTCGATGTTGGCCTGGATCCACTGGGCGCGACGGACGGCGTCCACCTTGGCCACGTCGGAGGGCGGCTCCATGCCCGTGAACCGCGCCACCTGCAGCTCGGCCACCCGGACCGCCTCCTCGAAGCTCCGACGGTCCTCCTCGGTGGGCGGTGGATCCTCCCGACCCCAGGAGGAGGAGGCGATGCCGATCTGCCGGGCCAGCTCCCAGTTCACGGGGCCGCTGGAGGACAGGAGCACCCGCTGGATCTCGCGGAACAGCGGCACGTCGTTCCAGATGTCGCCGAGCGGCACCCCGAGCGGGCCGGGCTGCCCTTCCCTGGGCTCCTGGGGCTCGTTCACATCATCCATCCTATCCACCCGCCTGGATCACCCTCCCTAGAATGGGCTGCGTGCAGGAGCTCCTGGTCCGGATCACGGGCGATCCCCTGTCGGCGCAGGAGGCCGTGGACTTCGTCTCCGATCCGGCCTCCGGGGCCACGTGCGTGTTCCTGGGGACGGTGCGTGACCACTCCGGAGCCGGCAGCGTCAGCGGCCTCACCTACGAGGCCTGGGAGGAGCTCGCTGAGCGTCGGCTCCGCGAGATCGGGGATGAGCTGTTCTCGGGCTGGCCGGTCCGTCGGGCGGCGTTGCTGCACCGGGTGGGCGATCTGGCGCTGGAGGAGGTCTCGGTGATCGTGGCCTGCTCGTGCCCCCACCGGGCCCAGGCCTTCGAGGCGTGCCGCCATGGGATCGAGCGGCTGAAGCAGGACGTCCCGATCTGGAAGAAGGAGCACCTGACCGACGGCGAGTCCCACTGGGTGATGGGCAGCTAGTGGGCCGGGACATCGCGATCGATCTGGGGACCGCCAACACCCTGGTCTTCCGGGCCGGGGAGGGCATCGTGTTCGACGAGCCCACGGTCGTGGCCATGAGCCCCTCCACCGGACGGATCGAGGCCATGGGCGAGGAGGCCTGGCAGATGATCGGGGGCCGCTCCGGCAGCGTGGTGGCGGTGCGGCCCCTCCGGCACGGCGTGGTCACCGAGTTCGACGTGACGCAGCGGATGATCCAGGTGGTGTTGCGACGGGTCGGCGTCCCCCGGTTCCCCAAGCCCAGGGCTGTGGTGTGCATCCCCTCGGAGAGCTCGGAGGTCGAGCGTCGCGCCGTGCAAGAGGCCGTCCGCTTCGCCGGCGGCCGGGGAGTCGTGCTGGTCGAGGAGGCGCTGGCGGCCGCGATCGGCGCGGGCCTGCCGGTGAACGAGCCGGTCGGCAACCTGATCATCGACATCGGCGGTGGGAGCACGGAGATGGCGGTGGTCTCGATGGGCGGCGTGGTCAGCGGCTCGTCGGTGCGGATCGGTGGATTCGACTTCGACGCCGCGATCCAGGAGCACGTGAAGCGGACCTACGGGGTCGCCATCGGGGAGAAGGCGGCCGAAGAGCTGAAGATCGCGATCGGGTCGGCCTTCCCCGCTCCCCATCGCAAGAGCGCGAGGGTGACCGGCCGGGCCCTCGACACCGGAGCGCCCGTGCAGGTCCGGGTGACCGACGAGGAGGTCCGCCACGCCATGAGCGAGCCGGTGAGCCGCGTGGTTGAGGCCGCCCGGACCACCCTGGCGGACGCGCCGCCCGAGCTCACGCACGATGTGCTCGAGACGGGCATGTTCCTCACCGGGGGAAGTGCGTCGTTGCGCGGGCTCGACCTGCTGTTGGCGCAGGAGTGCGAGGTGCCGGTCCACCTCACCGATCGTCCTCTCGAGACCGTGGTCCTGGGGGCCGGAGCGATGCTCGAGCACCTGGACGACTTCCGCGCGTCCTTCCAGCTGGTGCGGAGGCGCCATCCCGGCCAGGAGCGGTGGATGCGCGTGCGCCGGACCTGACCCCGCTACTGCAGGAACCGGGCGACCGTCTCGTTGATCACATGCCCGAGCTGGTAGATCGCGCCGGCCAGCACGGCGGCCGCCAGCGCTACGAGAGCCACCAGCCCGACCAGCCCGCCCACCCGCCGCTGCCAACGGGTCTCGTCGGGGGCCAGCGGGACGTAGGTGGCGGCTTGGGCGCTGGCTGAGGCCCCGGAGCGCTCGAACCCTACCGCGCGTGGAGCACCACGCCGGCGCCTGGCCCTCGGCTCGGGTTCGGCCGGGGGCTCCCCATCGCCCACCTCGGGATGGTCGCCCGCCACTGGATGAAGGGCCAAGGTCTCGTCGCTGCTGCGCAGGGACAGCAGGTACACGATCGCGCCGGCTCCCAGCGCGATGCCGAGGATGGCCATGGGGTGCATCGTGGTCTCCGCCTCTAGGACTTCGACCTTACCCCGGATGGTTCCGTTCCGTGCATGGGCCCGTAGCATGGCCCGACGTGCGCTCCTACCGCAGGCTCGCCCTCATCCTGGTCCCCCTGATCCTGGTGGTCGCGGCCACCACGATCTGGCTGCCCTACTACTCGCTCGGCCCCGGCCCGGCTCGGGAGGTCGAGCCGCTGATCCACGTCGTGGGCCACCCGACCTACGGATCGCAAGGGCGGTTCGTGATGACATCGGTCCGGTTCAGCAAGCTGACCGCCCTGGGTGCCCTGGTGGCCTGGCTCGACCCGAACCGATCGGTGGTTGGTCGCGGCACGCTCTACGCGCCCGGGGAGACCCAGCAGCAGGAGGAGGTGCGCAGTCGCTCGCAGATGGACCAGAGCAAGCTCGCCGCCGCCTACGTCGTGCTCTCTCGACTCACCGACTACCCCAAGGGTCACCGGCCCGGGGCGCTGGTGATCGGTACCGCACCCGGGTGCCCGGCCGACGGTCACCTGTTCCCCGGCGACCTCATCACCCGGATCGACGGGAGCCGGGTCTCGGGGCGAGCTCAGGCCTCGCGGATCATCGACCGGGCCGCCTCGGGCTCGAGCCTGTCCTTCGATGTCCGCGCCGGCGGGCAGCGAGAGCACGTCGACCTGGTCCGGGCTCCGTGCGGCGGTCAGACGGACCCGGTGGTGGGGGTGGTGCTGATCCCCAACTTCCCCTTCCGCGTCACGATCGAGAGCGGGGAGATCGGGGGGCCGTCGGCCGGGCTGATGTGGGCTCTCGGGCTGTACGACCTGCTGACGCCCGGTGATCTCACCGGCGGGCGGATGATCGCCGGGACGGGTGAGATCGGGTTGGATGGAAGCGTGCACCCCATCAGCGGGATCGGGGACAAGATCGTGGCCGCGGCCCGCGCGGGGGCTCAGGTGTTCCTCCTCCCCGAGGGCAACGCGAAAGAGGCTGGGGCGGCCGGCGACCACGGGATGACCCTGGTCACGGTGGGGACGTTCCAGGACGCCCTGGACTTCCTCCAGGGCTCGCGCTGACCGGGTCCCTGAGGGGGTCCCCATGCGAGCCATCGCATCCGAGGGCCGGTGATACGCTGGCGCCGCTTCCCGACGACCGGAGACAACGCTGGCACGCATCAGCATCCCGCGGGGCGCCGTGCGACGCCGCTGGCCCGTGGTGGTTGCGGCGGTCGTGGTGGCCCTGATCATCGCTTTCACCGCCCTGTCCGGCTTCTTCGTGGACCTGCTGTGGTTCCGCGAGGTCGGGTTCTCGCAGGTGTTCTGGACGATCCTGTGGACCAAGGTGGCTCTGGGAGTGATCTTCGGAGCGGCGTTCTTCGTGCTCCTGTACGCGAACTTCCTGATCGTGCGGGCCATCACACCGCGGTACCGGGCGCTGACCCCCGAGCAGGAGGTCATCGAGCGCTACCGCATGGCCTTCGAGCCGCATGCCTGGTGGCTCCTGCCCTTGATCGCGTTGGTGATCGCGTTCTTCGTGGCTCTCGGGGTGACCGCCCAGTGGCAGACCTTCCTGGAGTGGCGGAACTCCTCTGGCGTGAGCTTCGGGACGCTGGACCCGCTGTTCCACCGGGACGCGGCGTTCTACGTCTTCACGCTACCGTGGCTGGAGTTCGTCCAGGGCTGGCTGTTCTCCGCGCTCGTAGGCGTGACGCTGATCACGGCGATCGCCCACTACCTGTGGGGCGGCATCCGGCCCCAGGCGCCCGGCTTCGGTGAGAAGGTGACTCCCCAGGTCAAGGCCCACCTGTCGGTGCTGATCGGCCTGATCATCCTGATCAAGGCGTGGGGTTACTACCTGGGCACGTTCGACCTGCTCAGCTCGCCGCGGGGGGTCGTCTCGGGCGCCTCGTACACCGATGTGAACGCTCAGCTGCCGGCGCTGCGGATCTTGACCTTCATCGCGATCGCCTGCGCGGTGCTGTTCCTGGTGAACATCCGGATGCGCGGCTGGGCGCTCCCGGTGATCGCGGTGGGGCTGCTGGCGCTCGTCTCCATCACGGCCGGCGCCGTCTATCCGGCGTTCGTCCAGCAGTTCCGGGTCAAGCCCCAGGAGCTGCAGAAGGAGCGCCCGTACATCGAGGACAACATCAGCGCCACGCGGCAGGCCTTCGGCCTAGACGCCATCGACACCCAGGCCCGTCCCTTCACGCCCCGGGTGAGCCAGCAGGACGTGAAGGACAACGACGCCACGATCCAGAACATCCGGGTCTGGCGGCCCGACGTGCTGCAGGAGAACCTGCAGTCGCTCCAGCGGATCCGTCAGTACTACGAGTTCAACGACGTGGACGTGGATCGCTACGTCCTGGACGGACAGCGGCGAGTGGTCATGGTCTCGGCCCGGGAGGTCGCGCAGGGACAGATCCCCGGCGGCGGCGGCACCTGGCAGAACCAGCACCTGTTCTACACGCACGGGTTCGGCGCCGTGGCCACGCAGGTGAACACCGCTACCACCGAGGGCGCGCCGCGGTTCACGCTCCAGGACATCCCGCCGGTGGGCCAGCCTCAGCTGATCGGCAACGGGCAGCGGGTCTATTACGGCGAGCTGTCCCAGGTGCCGTTCGTGGTGGTGAACACGGGGACCCCCGAGCTCGACTACCAGGGCACGCCCCAGAACGATGCCCAGCAGGTCCCCTTCCGCTACGACGGGCAGGGCGGCGTCCCCATGGGCGGGATCGCGAAACGAGCGCTCTTCGCCTGGAAGTACAAGGACGTCAACCTGCTGATCTCCGGACTGATCCGCGGCGACAGCCGGATCATGATCTACCGGGACATCCAGACCCGGATCCCGAAGGCCGCGCCCTTCCTGAAGTACGACGGTGATCCGTACGCGGCGGTGGTGGACGGGCGCCTGGTCTGGATCCAGGACGCGTACACCACCACGAATCGGTACCCGTACTCCCAGCCGGTGGACCTGGCGTCGGTCACGCCGATGTCCCAGGACCGCAGCGGCCTGACCGGCTCCGCCAACTACATCCGGAACTCCGTGAAGGTGGTCGTGGACGCCTACAACGGCACGATGACGTACTACGTTGCCGATCCCAAGGACCCCATCATCCAGGTCTGGCACAACGCCTTCCCCGGTCTGTTCACGAAGCTCGACGACGCGTCCCCGGACCTGCGTGACCACTTCCGGTACCCGGAGAACCTATTCCAGACGCAGATGGCACAGTACGCCAACTACCACGTGACGAATCCCGACGTCTTCTACGGGAAGCAGGACTTCTGGCAGATCCCGACGGACCCCACCGTGGAGTTCCAGAGCGGGGCCCAGGTGCCGATCCGCCCCTACTACCTGCTGATGCGGCTGCCCGGGGACACGAACGAGAGCTTCGTGCTGATCATGCCGTTCACGCCGCAGGGCCGTCAGAACCTCGTGGCCTGGACGGCGGCGAAGTCCGACCCCAGCGACTACGGACAGATCGTGACCTTCGACTTCCCCTCCGGTCAGAACGTGTTCGGCCCCACCCAGGCCTTCGCGCAGATCAACCAGGATCCCGACTTCTCCCAGCAGCGGACCCTGCTGGGCCAGGGGGGATCCCAGGTGATCTTCGGCGACCTGCTGGTGATCCCCATCAACGACGGCCTCCTGTACGTCCAGCCGGTCTACGTTCGCTCGCAGCAGACCAACTCGATACCGGAGCTGAAGCGGGCGCTGGTGGTGAACGGGGGCAACGTCGGGATCGGGACCAACCTCCAGGGGGCCCTGGCCGCCTCCCTGGGCCAGGAGGCGCCCGCCGGTGGTGGGGGCGGCGGTGGTGGCGGTGGTGGTGGGGGACAGGTCTCGGGCACCGTGCAGCAGCAGATCCGCTCCTTGCTGCAGCAGGCCGCCGACCACTTCGCGCGAGCCCAGGCCGCCCTGCAGGCGGGCGATCTGGCCACGTACCAGAGCGAGGTCAACGCCGCACGGCAGGCCGTGGACCGGGCCAACCAGCTCGCCCGCGGCCGGCCCACCTCGGGGCCCACGCCGTCGGGCTCGCCCTCGGCGAGTCCGACGGCCTGATCACGGCGCCCCGGCCGCACCTAGCGTGACCGGGTCCGCCCGGGAAGGAGGTCACGTGGAGCTCGAGCCGAACATGACCGACTACGAGGAGACCCGGCGGACGTTCCGGCTGGCCGTCCCCGCACGTTTCAACTACGGGATCGATGTGGTGGATGCGTGGGCGGCCCGCCAGCCCGGCAAGCTCGGGTTGCTGGCCGTGGGTCCAGACGGTGGCGACCCCCGACGCTACACGTTCGAGGACCTGTGCCGGGCGTCGAACCGGGTGGCGAACTTCCTGGCGGCCCAGGGCGTGGGCCGGGGGGACCGCGTCTTCGTGATGCTCCACCGCGTGCCCGAGTGGCACCTCGCGCTCCTGGGCTGCATCAAGCTGGGGGCGGTCCCCATGCCGGGGACCCCTCTGCTCACCGAGCGGGACATCGCGTATCGCATCGCGCGGGCCGACGCCGTGGCCGCGGTGACCGACGCCGAGGGCGCGGCGAAGGTGGAGGCGGTCCGGGACGAGTGTCCCTCGCTCCGCACCCGGGTCTGTGTGCAGGAGGATCGGCCGCCGGGCTGGATGTCCTTCCGCGACGGACTCGAGCGGGCGGCCGAGACCCCGGCGGCTGCCGATCCCACGGCCGGCGACGATCCGATGCTCGTGTACTTCACCTCCGGCACCACCGGCTATCCGAAGATGGTGCTCCACACCCAGGCCTCGTACGGGATCGGGCACGAGGTCACCGCCCGGTTCTGGCAGGACCTGAAGGCCACGGACCTGCACTGGACCTTCTCGGACACCGGGTGGGCCAAGGCGGCCTGGGGCAAGCTGTTCGGCCAGTGGCGGCTGGGGGCGGGGGTGTTCCTGTGGGACGTGCGGGGCAAACCGGACTTCGAGCTGGCCCTCCGGCTGATCGGCCGGTACCGCGTCACCACCTTCTGCGCCCCGCCCACCGTGTTCCGAGCCGCGGTGCTCTCGGACCTGGCCTCGTTCGACTGGGGCTCGCTCCGCCACGTGGTCTCGGCCGGGGAGCCCCTGAACCCGGAGGTGATCCGGCAGTGGCGGGAGGCCACCGGGACGACCGTCTACGACGGCTACGGCCAGACCGAGACGGTGAACGTGGTGGCGAACTACCGGTGCCTGCCCGTCCGGGAGGGCTCGATGGGCAAGCCGGTCCCGGGGTTCGAGGTCCGGGTGGTGGACGAGGATGGGATCGAGGCGCCGCCGGGGACGGCCGGGCACATCGCGATCCGCTGGAGGCCCGAGCGCCCGGTGGGGCTGTTCAAGGAGTACTGGCGCGATCCCGATGCGACGGCCGCCAGCTTCCGCGGTGACTGGTACTACACGGGCGACCTGGCCACAGCGGACGAGGACGGGTACCTCTGGTTCGTGGGCCGGGCCGACGACGTGATCACCTCCTCGGCCTACCGGATCGGTCCCTTCGAGGTGGAGTCGGCGGTCGTCGAGCATCGGGCCGTGGCCGAGGCGGCGGTGGTGGGCAAGCCCGATCCGCTGCGAGGGGAGATCGTGAAGGCGTACGTGGCCCTGCGGCCTGGGTACGAGCCCTCCGAGGAGCTGGCGCGGGACATCCAGGAGCACGTGAAGCGGGTCACGGCCCCGTACAAGTACCCCCGCGAGATCGAGTTCGTGAGCGAGCTCCCCAAGACCGTCTCGGGGAAGATCCGTCGGGTGGAGCTCCGGCAGCGCGAGATCGAGCGGAGCAAGTAGGCTTGCGTCCGTGAGGCCCACGTGACCGAGCGCTTCGATCTGGTCGTGATCGGCGCGGGGCCGGCGGGGGAGAAGGCCGGAGCGCAGGCGGCGTACTTCGGCAAACGCGTGGCCATCGTGGATCGCCGTTCCGATCCTGGCGGCTCGGCGGCCAGCAAGACCGGTGTGCCTACCAAGACCCTGCGCGAAGCCGCCCTGTACCTGACGGGCTTCCGGCGGCGGGATCTGTACGGCCTGGGCATGGATCTCACCAGGGACACCGTGCTCGAGCGCATGCGCACGCGAACCGCCGAGGTGGTGCAACTGGCGGTGGAGGCCGTGCGCCGCAACCTGGAGCGTCATGGGATCGAGTTCGTGGTGGGCGAGGCCCGGCTGGGCCCCGATCGCACCGTCCTGGTCGCCACGGAGGCCGGTGAGCGGATGCTGCGGGGTGACGTGGTGCTGGTGGCCACCGGGTCGCGCCCCTACCACCCGCCGGACCTGTTCCCCAACGACCCCGACGTGCACGACTCGGAATCGATCCTCGAGCTCGAGCGGATCCCCTCGCGCCTGGTGGTGATCGGTGGGGGACCGGTTGGCTGTGAGTACGCCTCGATCTTCCTGGCGCTCGGCTCGGACGTGACGCTGGTGGACCGCGGCTCCCGACTGCTGCCTTTCGCCGACGCCGAGCTCTCCGAGGCCCTCGCCACCATCTTCGAGCGGCGGGGGATGCGCTTGATCCGGCAGGCCGACGCGTCGGGGCTCGAGCGGGTCGACGGAGCGCTGAGGCTCTCCCTGGAGGACGGACGGACGCAGCCGACCGATGCGGTCCTGTTCGCGGCAGGCCGAGCGGGTTCGACCGACGGGCTGCAGCTCGACGCGGCCGGCGTGAAGACCGACGAGCGGGGGCGGATCCTCGTGGATGACACGTACCGGACCTCGGCCGAGGGCATCTACGCGGCCGGCGACGTGATCGGACCGCCGGGGCTGGCCTCGGCCGCCATGGAGCAGGGGCGCGTGGCCGCCTGTCATGCCTTCGCGATCCCGTTCAAGGACACCGTCGATCCGCTGGCCCCGTTCGGGGTGTATTCGGTGCCCGAGCTCGGGATGGTGGGGCTGACCGAGGAGGCGGCGCGGGAGCAGGGCATCGACGTGGGATCGGGCCGCTCACCGTTCGAGGCCAACGCCCGAGCCCGGATTGCCGGGGCCGCGGAGGGCCTCGTCAAGCTGGTCTTCACGCGGCAGGAGCGACGCCTGCTCGGGGTGCACATCCTGGGAGACGACGCGTCCGAGCTGATCCACATCGGCCAGGCGGTGCTCCACGCCGGGGGCACGATCGACTACTTCATCCACTCCACGTTCAACGTGCCCACGCTGTCGGAGGCCTACAAGTACGCGGCCTACGACGGCCTGCAGCGCCTGTCCGGTCACCGCCTGTAGGGGCTTCGCGGACCGGGCCGTTCGGCCCTCCCGATCCAGGGCGGGCACCCCGTTGGCTGTCGGGGTGTTCTTCCCTTTGGACACCCTCCCGAAGGTGGTGGAGGCGTCGCGCAGACGCTGCCCCTCACGCCGCTGCTCCAGGCGATGGGCACCGTGGTCGTCGACGGGCGCTCGATCACCGCCCCGGGGCCGCAGGTCCTCCACCTGGCCCGGTGGGTGGCGGCGTCGTTCGCGGTAGCGGCCTGGAGCTTTCCCCTTCTCCGACGGTCGGTGAGGTTCCCGGCCCGCCTCCGCCGGGCCGCGGCGGGTCAGTCCAGGGACGGGGACAGGGGCAGCTCGACCGTGATCGTGGTGCCTCCTCCGCGGGGGCTCACGATCTCCAGCGCGCCTCCGAGCGCCTCCGCCCGATCGCGGAGGCCGATCAACCCCGAGCCGGTGTCCGGGTCGGCTCCACCCGTCCCGTCGTCGCGGATGGCGAGGTGGAGTCCACCCTCGCGCACCTCGCCGTCGATCCGAACCACGGAGGCCCGGGCATGCTTGGAGACGTTGGTGAGCGCCTCCGAGATCATGTAGTAGGCGCCCACCTCGATGGGCTCGGGCAGGCGCCCGTCGATCCGCACGTTCAGCTCCACCGGGATCGCCGCCCGCCGGCCCAGTGCCTTGAGCGCGGGGACCAGGCCACCCTGCGAGAGGATCGCGGGGTGGATCCCCCGCGAGATCGTGCGGAGCTCGTCCAGGACGGCGTCCAGACCCTCGCCGATCCGGCCCAGCCGATCCCGAGCCTCGGGCACGTGGGGAGGGATCGCCTCGGTGACCTCGCGCAACTCCAGGCCGAGCGAGACCAACCGCTGCTGGCTCCCGTCGTGCAGGTC
>DASQQQ010000296.1:0-6549 GCA_035643355.1 Actinomycetota bacterium
GGACCTGCTCGCGGCCCTGGGGGGCCTCCGGGACGATCCCGAGCTGTCCCTGGACTTCCTGTCCGACGTCACCGCCACCGACTGGCCCGAGCGGGATCCGCGCTTCTGGGTGGCCTACCAGCTGTACTCGATCAGGCACCATCACCGGCTCCGGGTGAAGGTGCCGCTCGGCCCGGATGAGGCGCACGTGCCCTCGGTCACGGCGCTGTTCGCGGGCGCCGACTGGTACGAGCGCGAGGTCTACGACTTCTTCGGCATCGTCTTCGACGGCCATCCGGACCTGCGCAGGATCGAGCTGCCCGAGGGCTGGCGGGGTCATCCCCTGCGCAAGACCGAGGAGCTGGGCGGGGTCAACACCCGGTACCACGGGGCGTTCATCCCGCCGGTGGATCGGAGGACCACGTGAGCGCCCGGGCCCGGCGGGGCCTCGACCCGGAGCCCCTCGGGACGGAGGGGGGATTCCGGCAGGAGACCATGCTCATCAACATGGGGCCGCAGCACCCCTCCACGCACGGCGTGCTGCGCCTGCTCCTGGAGCTCGACGGTGAGGAGGTGGTCTCCTGCCACCCGATCGTGGGGTACCTGCACACGGGGATCGAGAAGAACTGCGAGTACCGGACCTGGCAGCAGGGCGTGACCTACGTGACCCGGGCCGATTACCTGGCCCCCTTCTTCAACGAGCTGGCCTACTGCCTGGCCACCGAGCGGCTGCTCGGCATCGAGGCCCCGCCCCGGGCCCAGGTGATCCGGGTGCTGGTCTGCGAGATGAACCGGATCGCCTCCCACCTGGTGTGGGTGGCCACCGGGGGCATGGAGCTGGGGGCGATCTCGCTGATGCTCTACGGCTTCCGCGAGCGCGAGATGCTCCTGGACATCTTCGAGGCCATCACCGGCCTGCGGATGAACCACGCCTACATCCGGATCGGCGGGATCGTGATGGACCTGCCACCGGGGGCGGAGGGACGGATCCGCGAGCTCGTCCCGGTCCTGCGGGGCCGGATCCACGAATACGAGGACATCCTGGCCCGCAACCCGATCTGGGTGGAGCGCAACCGCGGGATCGGGCACCTCGGCGCCGAGCAGGCCCTGGCGCTCGGCGTGACCGGGCCCATGCTGCGGGCCGCGGGCGTTCCCCGAGACGTCCGCCGCGACGAGCCTTACTGCGGCTACGAGGGGTACGAGTTCGACGTCGTCACCAGGACCGAGGGCGACTGCTACGCGCGGTTCGAGGTGCGCATGGAGGAGATGAAGCAGTCGCTCCGCATCATCGAGCAGTGCCTGGACCGACTGGAGCCCGGACCGGTGATGGTCGAGGACCCCAAGGTTCGGTGGCCCGCGCAGCTCGAGGTGGGACCGGACGGCATCGGCAACTCCGAGCGGTACATCGAGCACATCATGGAGGGCTCGATGGAGGCCCTGATCCACCACTTCAAGATGGTGACCGAGGGGGTCTCCGTCCCGCCCGGCGAGGCCTACCAGCCGGTGGAGGGTCCCCGGGGCGAGTTGGGGATGTACGTGGTCTCGGACGGTGGACACAAGCCGTACCGGGTGAAGATCCGCGATCCCTCGTTCGCGAACCTCCAGTCGATCCCCACCATGGTCCAGGGTGGGCTGGTGGCCGACGTGATCGCCGTGGTGGCCAGCGTGGATCCGGTGATGGGCGGGGTGGACCGCTGATGGCCGATCGTGCCGTGCTGACGCCGGAGCTTCGCGAGCAGGCCGAGGGGATCAAGGCTCGGTACCCACGGGGTCGGGAGCGCTCGGCGGTGATGCCGCTGCTCTACCTGATGCAGTCGGTGGACGGCCGGGTGACGCGTGAGGGCCTCCAGGAGGTGGCCGACCTGCTGGGCATCACCACCGCCGAGGTCGAGGCGGTGGCCACCTTCTACACGATGATCCGGCTGGCCCCCACCGGGCGGTACCTGCTGGCCGTCTGCACGAACCTGCCGTGCGCCCTCCACGGGGGGCGGGAGACGCTCGAGGCGGCCCGGCGTGCGGCCGGCATCCCGGAGGGCGAGGAGGTCTCCGAGGACGGCCTGTTCACGGTCGACGAGGAGGAATGCCTGGCCGCCTGCGACGCCGCTCCGGTGGTGAGCGTGAACTTCGCGAACTACGATCGGACGTCGGCCGAGCGGGTGACGGAGCTGATCGAGGCCCTGCGCCGCGGTGAGGAGCCGGCGCCCTCGCGGGGCCCCTTCCCCGGTGACGTCCGCCGGATGTCGCGGGTCCTGGCCGGGCTGCCCCCCGAGGAGCTGGTGCCGTGAGTGCCGCGAGCCCCGAGATGCCGCGGGTGCTGACCGGCCGGTGGGACGAGCCCGACACGGTCTGGATCGAGCGGTACCTGGAGACCGGGGGGTACCAGGGGCTGCGCGAGGCGCTCGCGCATACGCCGGCCGAGCTGATCGATCTGGTCAAGGCGTCGGGCCTGCGGGGCCGGGGCGGTGCGGGGTTCCCCACCGGCGTGAAGTGGTCCTTCGTGCCACAGGACACGGGCAAGCCCACCTACCTCGTGGTGAATTTCGACGAGTCGGAGCCGGGCACCTACAACAACCGCGAGCTCGTGGAGCGCGACCCCCACCAGTTCCTGGAGGGCTCGATCATCGCGGCGTACGCGGTGCAGTGCCACACCGCCTTCATCTACTGTCGGGGCGAGTTCCTGTGGCCGGGGATGATCCTGGAGCGCGTCGTGGCCCAGGCCTACGACAGGGGCTTCCTGGGCAAGGACATCCTCGGCAGCGGTTACGACCTGGACGTGGTGATCCATCGGGGAGCCGGGGCGTACATCTGCGGCGAGGAGACGGCGCTCCTGTCCTCCCTGGAGGGATACCGGGGGCAGCCCCGCCTGCGTCCGCCGTTCCCGGCCGTGGAGGGGCTGTACGCGAGCCCCACCCTGATCAACAACGTCGAGACCCTGGCCAACGTGCCGCACATCCTGGAGAGGGGCGCGGACTGGTTCAAGCAGTGGGGCACCGAGAAGTCCCCCGGGACCAAGCTGTTCTCGGTC
The DNA here is from genome assembly GCA_035643355.1 of Actinomycetota bacterium. Taxonomy (GTDB): domain Bacteria; phylum Actinomycetota; class UBA4738; order UBA4738; family HRBIN12; genus DASQQQ01. The sequence continues at coordinate 3,005 of DASQQQ010000296.1, forward strand.
TCGGGCAAGGTGGAGCGTCCCGGCAACTACGAGGCACCGTTGGGCACCCCGGCCCGCGTGGTGATCGAGGAGCTGGCCGGGGGGGTCCTGGGAGGCAAGCGGCTCAAGGCCTGGACGCCGGGCGGCTCGTCCACCCCGTTCCTGACCGAGGAGCACCTCGACGTGGGTCTGGATTTCGAAGACATCCAGCAGGCCGGCTCGCTCCTGGGGACGGGCGCGATCATGGTCTGCGACGAGAGCGACTGCATGGTGGAGGTCACGCGCCGCCTCTCCCAGTTCTACGCCCACGAGTCATGCGGGAAGTGCACGCCGTGCCGTGAGGGCACGTGGTGGGTGATCCGGGTCCTGGGGCGGATCGAGTCCGGCTACGGACGCCCCGAGGACATCGCGCTGCTCGAGGACCAGTGCCGGAACATGCTGTTCCGGGGCTTCTGCGCCCTGGTGGACGGGGCCGTCTCGCCCATCGCCTCCTCCCTGAAGTTCTTCCGGGAGGAGTACGAGCGGCACATCGAGGAGCATCGGTGCCCGGTGAGCGGCGCGGGCCCCAGCGTGGCCTCCGGGTTCGGGCAGGAGCGCGACGAGATCCCGCATGCGGCCGAGGCCCCCGAGTACATGGACGTGGCCGAGGTGCTCGAGTGAGCCCGGCACCGGACACGGTGACGCTCGCGATCGACGGCAAGGAGGTGACCGTGCCCAAGGGCACACTCATCATCCGCGCCGCCGAGCAGCTGGGGATGGAGATCCCCCGGTTCTGCGAGCATCCGCTGCTGGACCCCATCGGGGCCTGCCGGCAGTGCTACGTGGAGATCGAGGGTCAGCGCAAGCTGTTCACCTCGTGCACCACGGAGGCGGCGGACGGCATGGCCGTCCACACCCAGAACACCTCGGAGGAGGCCCACGAGGCGCAGATCGCCAACCTCGAGTTCCTGCTGATCAACCATCCCCTGGACTGCCCGATCTGCGATCGGGGCGGCGAGTGCCCGCTGCAGGACCAGACCATGGCCTACGGTCCGGGGGAGAGCCGCTACGTCGAGCCCAAGCGGACCTACGAGAAGCCGGTGCCCCTCTCCTCGCTCGTGCTGCTGGACCGGGAACGATGCGTGCTGTGTACCCGCTGCACGCGGTTCTGCGACCAGATCTCGGGCGACCGTTTCATCGAGATGTTCGAGCGGGGGGCCGGCCAGCAGGTGGCCATCGCCGCCGGCGAGGACCTGCGCTCACCCTTCTCCGGGAACACGATCCAGATCTGCCCGGTCGGTGCGCTCACGGCGTCGACGTACCGCTTCGTGGCGCGTCCCTTCGACATCCACAGCGCGGACGGGGTGTGCGCGCACTGCTCCGCGGGCTGCAACATGAAGGTGGACCTGCGCCGGGGGCAGGTGGTCCGCACCCTGGCTCGGGACAACCTGCAGGTGAACGACGCCTGGCTCTGCGACAAGGGCCGGTTCGCCTTCCGCTCCGCCGATGCCCGGGACCGCATCACCACGCCGCTGATCCGGGCCCGAGGGCTCGAGCCGGCCCCCTTCCACGAGGTGTTCGAGCGGATCGGCGAGTGGTCCCGGGGCAAGCGGGTCGCCTTCCTCGCCGGCGGTCGGCTCACCGACGAGGACGCCTATGCCCTGTCCAAGCTGGCCCGGACCGTCTTCGGTACGAACGACCTGGACCACCGGCGGCACCTGGGCGGCGGCCACGCCGAGCGCCTGACCGCCGCCTCGCCTCTGGAGGTCACCTACCGCGACGTCGAGCGGGCCCCGGTGATCGTGGTGGTGGGCCTCGACGCCGAGCAGGAGGTTCCCATCCTCCACCTGCGGGTCCGCAAGGCCGTTCACACCCACGGCGCTCGGGTCGTGGTGATCGGGCCCCGTCCCACCCGGCTGAGGGACCTGGCGCAGCACGTGCCCTGCCTGCCCGGCGAGGAGGCCCACGCCCTGGAGCGCTTGGTGGACGCGGACGATAACCACGACGAGCTGGGCGCCGCCGCCGCGGCCCTGCGGGCTGCGGGCCCGAACGCCGTGGTCCTGGCCGGCCCCCGGGTGGCCGACGTGCCGATCTCGCTGGATCTGGTGATGCGTCAGGCAGGCCGGGTGGGCGCCCGCGCCTGCTGGGTGAGCCGCCGAGCCGGTGACCGGGGAGCGCTGCGGGCGGGCGTGCATCCCGAGCTTCTGCCCGGCGGGCGCCGGGTGACCGAGGCCGAGGAGCGGGCCGAGGTGGAGGCGGTGTGGGGAGAGCTCTCGAACACCGAGCGGGGAGCCGATGCCCACCGGATCCTGGAGGACGCCGCCGCCCGGCGGATCGAGGTCCTGTTCCTGATCGGCGTGGATCCGCTCCACGACTTCCCCGACGCCGCGCTCGCCCTCCACGCGCTGCGGAACGTGCCCTACAAGGTGGTGCAGGACCTGGGGCTGGGACAGCTGGAGCCCTTCGCCGATGCCTTCCTGCCGGCGGCGGCCCCCGTGGAGAAGGACGGTCACTTCAGCACGTGGGAGGGCCGGCCCCAGCGGACCCGACCGGTGCGGGACCCCCAAGGGCTGTCCCGGCCGGACTGGGAGATCTTCGCCGGTCTGGCCCAGGCGCTGGGACACGACCTGGGGTTCGGCTCGCTGGACGAGCTGCGGGAGGAGCTGGGCGGGCTGCTCGCGCCGCGCGAGGTCCGTGCCCCCGACCCCGGGTACCTGTTCCTGCCCCCGGTGGAGCGGAGCGAGAAGGAGCTGATCCTGTTCAGCTACCCGCTGCTGGTGGACGAGGGCCGTCTATCGGTGGACGCCACCGAGCTCAAGGCCGCCCTGGAGGAGGAGGCGTTCGTCGAGGTGCACCCCGGGGACGCCGAGCGGCTGGGGCTGGTCGAGGGGGCGCGGGCGGTGGTCCGCACGGAGGCGGCCGACGTGGAGCTCCCGGTCCGGGTGGATGCGGGCCTGGCCGAGGGCTCGTGCTTCGTGCCCTTCCACCAGCCGGGGCTCGCCGCCAACGTGTTGCTGACCGGGCGGTTCAGCGTGCCGGCCACGCTGGAGCCGGTGACCGCCCAGGGCGAGGGAGCGGCCTGATGGACTGGGTGGGCTGGCTGCTGCTGGTGGTGCGCGTGGTGATCGTCTTCTTCGCCCAGCTGCTGCTGGTGCTCCTCCTGATCTGGATGGAGCGCAAGGTCATCGCCGACATGCAGACCCGGCCCGGACCGCTTCGGGCCGGACCCCGTGGGATCCTCATCACCCTGGCGGACGGGATCAAGCTGTTCTTCAAGGAGGGCATCATGCCCTCGAACGCCGACCGCGTCGTGTACCAGGTCGCGCCCGTCGCGGCGATGCTGCCGGCCTTCCTGGCCTTCGCCGTGGTGCCGTTCGGGCCCACGATCCACCTGTTCGGTCATCGGGTGCCCTTCCAGATCGCCGACCTCAACATCGGGATCCTGTGGGTCCTGGCCATGGGCTCGATGATGGTCTATGGGATCGTGCTGGCCGGCTGGTCCAGCGGGTCGAACTAACCGCTCCTCGGCTCGATCCGGTCTTCGGCCCAGATGATCAGCTACGAGGTGGGGATGGGCCTGGCGCTGG
>DASQQQ010000297.1:0-18569 GCA_035643355.1 Actinomycetota bacterium
GCCGACCAGCACATCGACCACCGGTCGATCCAGGACCACGTGGGCTCGCGGACCTCCAGCGACCTGCTGTACAAGGGCGCGCTCAAGGGCCGCTCGAACGCCATCAACGTGGGCACGGTGATCATCCGCGAGGGGGCGCACCTCTGCGACGCCTACCAGACCAATCGGAACATCCTGCTGTCCGAGACGGCCAAGGCCCACTCGGTCCCCAACCTGGAGATCCTCACAAACGACCCCACCCGCTGCGGTCACGCGGCCAGCGTGGGTCCGGTGAGCGAGGACGAGATCTTCTACCTCATGAGCCGCGGGATCCCGGCGCAGGAGGCCGAGCGGCTCATCGTGTTCGGCTTCTTCCAGGAGGTGCTGGACCGCATCCAGCTGGAAGAGATCCGCGCCGGCCTGGAGCGGACCATCGAGGCCGAGCTCACGAGGGAGGGGTGACGTGGCGCTGGTCCGCATCTGCGGGGTGAACGACGTCCCGGTCGGCGAGGCCGGGCGTTTCGAGCTCGACCATCGGCCGCTGGCCGTGGTGAACCTGGGCGAGGAGGGCTTCCGTGTCGTGGACGCGATCTGCTCGCACGCCCATTACTTCCTGGACGAGGGCGAGGTCGACCCGGACTTCGAGACCATCGAGTGCCCCAAGCACGGGTCCACGTTCGACCTCAACACCGGCCGGGCCCGGACCCTGCCGGCCACCGCGCCGGTCCAGGTGTTCAACGTGAAGGTGGACGACGAGGACGTGCTGATCGAGATCGAGGAGAGCGCATGAGCGACACGGCGGTGGCCACGGCCACGCTCGAGATCCGAGGCCTGCGGGCCTCGGTGGAGGGCAAGGAGATCCTGAAGGGGATCGACCTGGTGGTCAAGCAGGGAGAGACCCACGCCCTGATGGGCCCGAACGGCTCGGGGAAGTCCACCCTGGCGAACGTGCTGATGGGCCGCCCCGGCTACCAGATCCTGGACGGGCATGTCCTGTTCAAGGGGGAGGACGTCGCCACGCTCAGGCCGGACCAGCGGGCCCAGCGCGGGCTTTTCCTGGCCATGCAGTACCCGGTGGAGATCCCCGGGGTCTCGGTCGTGAACTTCCTGCGCACCGCTTACAAGTCGGTGAAGGGAGAGGAGATCTCGGCGCTGGCGTTCCGCAAGCACATGAAGGAGAAGATGAACCTCCTCGGCGTCGAGGACGCCATGGTGCAGCGCTACGTGAACCAGGGCTTCTCCGGGGGGGAGAAGAAGCGCAACGAGATCCTCCAGCTGGCCGTGCTGGAGCCCCAGATCGCGGTGCTGGACGAGACCGATTCGGGCCTGGACATCGACTCGCTGAAGCAGGTCGCCACCGGGGTGGCGCAGCTGATCGGGCCGAGCCTGGGGGTCCTGCTCATCACGCACTACCAGCGGATCCTCAACTACATCACCCCAGACTTCGTCCACGTGATGATGGGTGGTCGTATCGTGAAGTCGGGAGGCAAGGAGCTGGCGCACGAGCTCGAGGACAAGGGCTACGAGGGCATCAGGGCCGAGCTCGGAGTGGAGAAGGGCGCGGACGAGGAGTGAGATGAGGAGGGAGGCGGCGCGATGTCGGTGACCCAGGAGCGCGCCCCGGGCGCGCTGGACGTGGCTCGCATCCGGGCCGACTTCCCGATCCTGTCCCGGACGGTGGCCGGTCGGCCCCTGGTGTACTTGGACAGCGCGGCGACCTCGCAGAAGCCGCGGCAGGTCATCGAGGCCGAGCGGAGCTACTACGAGCAACACAACGCGAACGCGCACCGCGGCATCTACCTGCTCGCAGAGGAGTCCACCGAGCTGTACGAAGGGGCCCGAGCCAAGCTGGCGGCGTTCCTCGGCGCGCCCGGCCCGTCCTCGATCGTCTTCAACCGGGGCACAACCGAATCGATCAACCTCGTGGCGCACGGGTGGGGACGCCGGGTCCTGCAACCCGGCGACGAGATCCTGCTCACCGAGATGGAGCACCACTCGAACCTCGTCCCGTGGCAGCTCTGCGCGAAGGACACCGGGGCGGTCCTGCGCTACATCCCGCTCACCGACGATGGCCTCCTGGACCTATCCAACCTGGAGGAGCTGCTCAGCGAGCGAACCAAGATCCTATGCGTCACCGGCATGTCGAACGCGCTGGGCACGGTCACGCCGCTGCCCACCCTGATCGACGCGGCGCACGCCGTGGGGGCGGTGGTCCTGGTCGACGGTGCCCAGTTCGTCCCGCACACGAAGGTGGACGTCACCGCCCTGGGCTGCGACTTCCTGGCCTTCTCGGGACACAAGATGCTGGGGCCAACGGCCTCGGGGGGTCTGTACGGCAAGCCCGAGCTGCTGGAGCGGATGGAGCCCATGTTCGGTGGGGGCGAGATGATCCGCGAGGTCTACCACGACCACGCCACCTGGAACGAGGTGCCGTTCAAGTTCGAGGCCGGGACGATGAACATCGCGCAGGAGGTCGCCCTGGGGGCGGCGGTCGACTACCTGGAGGGGCTCGGGATGGAGAACGTCCGGGCCCACGAGGAGCAGATCAGCGCGTACGCGATCGGGCGGTTGACCCAGGCCGGGGCCCGGATCTTCGGTCCGACCGATGCGGCCATCCGGGGTGGAGCGGTTTCCTTCTGGTACAAGGACGTCCACCCGCACGATCTGGCCACCATCCTGGACGAGGAGGGCGTGGCGATCCGGGCCGGTCATCACTGCGCGCAGCTGGTGATGCGCCGGTACGGGGTCCCGGCGACGGCGCGAGCGAGCTTCTACCTGTACAACACCAAGGACGAGGTGGACGCGCTCGTTGCCGCGCTGGAGCGCGCGGAAGCGGTGTTCGGCTCCTAGCGTTGGTACCGTAGGCGCGGTCCGCCGCTCGGGCCGCCCGGAGGGATGGAACGTGGCGCTCGACGAGATCTACAAGGAAGTCATCCTCGACCACTACAAGAACCCGCGGAACAAGCGCGAACTCCCCGGGGCCGAGCGCTCGTGCTCCCGCAACAACCCGCTGTGCGGCGACGAGATCACGGTCTTCGTGCACGAAACCGAGGGCAGGATCGCCGACGTGACGTTCCAGGGGCAGGGCTGCTCGATCTCCCAAAGCTCGGCGTCGATGATGACCCAGGCGGTCTCGGGGAAGACCCTGGACGAGGTGCAGACCATGATCCGCGACTTCCGGGGCATGATGTCGGGCGACGTGGAGCCCTCCGAGGACGAGTTCGGTGATCTCGTGTCCCTGAAGGGCGTGGTGAAGTACCCGATCCGGATCAAGTGCGCCGTGCTCGCCTGGGACGTCTTGCAGGAGGCGCTGGGCTCCGACGGCGAGGCCGCCGGCGCCGCCGCACACTAGCGCTTCGGTCGGGGCCTGCGGGCGATGAAGGCCTCGCTGCCTACCAGATCTCCGTGTCCGAGGGGGACCACGCGCGCATCGAAGCCGGCTCCCTCCAGGAGTGCCAGCCAGGTCGCCCGGGGGAAGAGCCCGCACACGTGGTGGTCCCTCCGCACATCCATGGCCCCGCCAGGCAGGCGGAGCAGGTACGCGAAATCCACGACGTACGTGGTGTCGGCGGGGACCGGGTCGGTCCGCCACTCCAGGTACCGCATGCCGTGATCCGGCGCGTCGTGGCCGCCGTGGCCGGTACCTTCGAAGAAGGTCTCGCGCACGAAGTCGGGGACGAAGAGGGCGGCCCCCCCGGCCCGGCAGTGGGCGGCGGCCGTCTCCATCGCGGCCCCCAGGTCCTCCCGAGTGGTGAGGTACGAGACGGCGTCGTGGAGGAAGACCCCGTCGAAGACCCGGCTCAGCCTGATCGTGCGCATGTCGCCCTCGAGGTGCTCGCACTCGGGGTTCAGGGAGCGGCTGACGGCGAGCATGCCCGGCGAGCGATCCACCAGGCTCATGCGGAAGTGGCGCTTCAGGTGTGACGCGTTGTTGCCGCCGCCGGAGCCGAGCTCGAGGACCTCGTGCACCGGGCCGTCGACCGTATCCTCGAGCAGCCGACGGTATTCGTCGGCCTCGTCCGCGCAGTCCTGGGGGGCGGACAACAGGGGCCACCACTCGGCCAGCTCGTCGTACAGGGCCGGCGTCTCACCCATGCAGGGAGGCTACCTCCGGCCCCGGCGCGGTGCGAGGCCCGGCGGCGTATAGGCTTCGACCGATGACCCACGGGGGGAGGTCGACCTGGCTCGCCGCCGCGGGGATCATGCTCATCCTGGGGGCCCTCGCCACACCGGCCGCGGCGCAGGGCGAGCGGATCCCGCGCTACGACGTGGAGATCAGGATCCAGCGCGACGACTCACTCCTGGTCCGGGAAACCATCGTCTACGACTTCGGCTCGGAACGCCGGCACGGGATCTTCAGGGACGTCCCCACGACGCTTCGCTTCGACGACTCGTACGACCGGCGCTATCCGATCACCATCGTGTCGGTCGAAGGCTCGGCCGGAACGCCCGACCGGTTCAGCACCGAGTCGATCCAGGGCGGCGAGACCAGGATCAGGATCGGGGATCCGGACCGTGAGATCATCGGGCGGCACACGTATCGCATCACCTACCGCATCGCCGGGGCGCTGAACGGGTTCCAGGACCACGATGAGCTGTACTGGAACGCGATCGGCGACGAGTGGCCGGTGCCGGTGGAAGGTGCCTCCGTCCGGGTGATCGCCCCCGGACGCATCCAGCGGGTCGCGTGCTTCGCGGGACCGACCGGCTCCAACCTGCCGTGCGCCTCGGCCACGCTGCACGGGATGACGGCCTCGTTCGACCAGCGCGACCTGCCCGCGTACGAGGCCCTGACGGTGGTGGTGGGTCTGCCGAAGGGTGTGGTGGATCCACCATCCCCGATCCTGGTGGAGCGATGGTCGTTGGACCGAGCGTTCACCCTCACTCCGGCTATCGCCGGTGGGTCCTTCGGCCTGCTGCTGGTGCTGCTCGCCGGTGTAGGGACGCTGGTCTGGCTGACGGGGCGGGACCGCCGGTACGTAGGCTCAGAGGTCGACGTGCTGATGGGGGCGCCCGCCGGGACCCCCGACCAGGCCGTTCCGCTGTTCGAAGGCGGGACGGGACCCGTGGAGTTCGCCCCGCCGGAGGGTCTCCGGGCCGGGCAGATGGGCACCCTCCTGGATGAGGTGGCGAACCCCCTGGACGTCACGGCCACCATCGTGGACCTGGCCGTGCGCGGGTACCTGGTGATCGAGGAGATCCCCAAGGAACACTTCTGGAGCAGGGCGGATTGGTCCCTGGGCAAGCGCAAGGAGCCCGACCAGGACCTGATGGAGTACGAGCGGACACTGCTCACGGGCCTGTTCCGGGGTGGAGACCGGGTCCAGCTCTCGGGGCTCAAGGCGACGTTCGTGGAGCGGCTGCGAAAGGTCCAGGACGCGCTGTACCGCAACGCATCCGCTCAGGGCTGGTTCGTGGGCCGGCCAGACAAGGTCCGCGAGCGCTGGCGGCTCGTCGGTTTCGGCGTGGTGGCGGCGGGCGCGGCGTTGGAGTACGCGGCCGTTCGCTGGACCCGGCTCGGCCTGCTCCCGGTCCCGGTGATCCTCGCGGGCCTGCTGATGGTCGTCGGGGCCCGATGGATGCCTCGGCGCACCCCGAAGGGGACCGGCCTGGCCCGACGCGTGAAGGGGTTCCGTACGGTGATCGCGACCGCCGAGCGGTACACGGCGCGATGGGCCGAGCAGGAGAACCTCTTCACCCGGTTCCTGCCCTACGCGATCGTCTTCGACCTTACCGACAAGTGGGCCAAGGCGTTCGAGGGGCTGGCGCGAGAGCCCGACACCTCCTGGTACGTGAGCGGCCGGCCGTTCTCGGCACACGCGTTCTCGGAGTCGATCGACGGGTTCACGGTGTCCACGGCGGGCACCATCGCGTCGACCCCGTCCGGCTCCGGCTCCAGCGGGTTCGGGGGCGGCTCAGCCGGAGGCGGTGGCGGCGGAGGGGGTGGGGGGTCCTGGTGACAGGGACTCGCAGGCCCTCGCCGGCCGGCTGAAGGCGTCGCCCAGCGTGGCCTGCGCCCCCTGCTGGGCACGTCGGTTCAGGTCCTGCAGCTCTCCCGCGATCTCCTCGAGGGCGGCCGTGTCGCCTCGCCGGACGGCGTCGACCGCCCGCTGGAACAGCTGGACGTAGGCCTGGGGAAGCTCGGATCGGAGCCCGAGCTCGGCCCGAGCCGCCCGGATGGCCTGCAGGCAGACCGGGGGAACGCCGCCCATCGACCCGGCGGTCGAGCCGGAACCTGCGCCCAGGGTCACAGCCCCCACGCCGAACCCGATGACGAACGAGACCAGTGCGGGACCGACGATCCAGGCCCACCACGCTCGTCGCGAGGGATCGGTGCGCGAGGTCCGTGGCTCTGGTTCGACTGGGTGGGGTTCCATGGCGCGTGCTCCGGCTCCGCGATGGACCTCCCGTACCTACCCGAAGCTCCCTCCGCCTACCCGGGGGGCGTCGGTCCGGACACCGTGGCTCCCGGCGCGTGGAACCGTGCCGGCCAGGCGCTCGCCCTTCCCACGAGCGTGATCATCGCCGGCACCAGGAAGGTACGGACCACGAAGGTGTCGAGCACGATGCCCGTCGCCATGACCACCGCGAACTCGCGGAAGGAAGTGAGGGGCACCAGAGCCAAGACGGCGAAGCTGAAGGTGAGCGTGATCCCCGCCGCGGCGATCGCCCGGCTGGCCCTCGGCGCTGCCACCACCAGCCCCTGGTGGAGGGACGATCGGCGGGCCTCCTCCCACACCTGTCCCACCAGGAAGATGTTGTAGTCCGAGCCGAGGGAGACGAGCAGGACCGCCGAGGCGAACGGTACGAAGATGCTCATGCCCGTGGTGCCGCCGAACGTCCGGAAGGCCAGGTCGGTCAGGCCGAGCCCGGCCAGGAAGCCGAGCAGGCTGGTAACCAGGAGGTAGAGGGGCGCCACCAGCGAGCGGAGGAACACCGCCAGGATCATCAGGTCGATCACCACCACGACCAGGGCGATCCTGATAAGGTCGCTCACGGTCCGCCGGATCGTCTCCGAGGCGAGCGCCGTGTCACCCGCGTAGGCGAACCGCACTCCGGGCAGATCGGCCCGATCGAGCAGCGAAGGGGTGGTCGCGACGAGGCGGCGGATCGTCTCCACCGCGTCGGCGCTCAGCGCGGGGTGATCGAGGATCATCATCAGGCGGGCCGCGCGGTGCCGCTCGGACACGACGGCCCGCAGGACCCGGTCGGCTTCGCCCTCCAGTCGGTTGCGCAGGCGTCCCTCCGGCAGGCGGTCCACGATACCTGCGATCGCCGAGACCTCCCGGGGCCCGAGGACCACGGCAACGCCTGGTTGGATCTGCAGGAGGTCCTGGAGCCGGATCAGGCGAGCGACGTTCCGGGCCCGGGGTCCGCGGAGGACGAGCATCGTGGGAGAGGTGACACCCGGGGCGAACCCCCGTCCGGCGGCGGTCGCGGCACGGCGGACCTCGGTCCCGGCCGGGAGGTCGGTGATCACGCTGAAGCTCGGCCGCAGGTGCCGGATCTCGGCACCCAGGATCCCCAGGCTGGCCAGGCAGAGCACCGCCACGACCGCGGCGCTGTTGCGACGCGCCACCCACCGGGTCGGCGCGTGACGCGTCCGGGTCGGCTCGCCCGCGCCCTCGACCGGCACCGAGGGCCAGAAGGCCAGGCGTCCCAGGAGCGCCATCGTGGCGGGGACGAGGGTGACGGACACGAGCATCCCCATGAGCACGGTCAGGGCCAAGCCCGGCCCCAACCCTCGGAAGGCCCCGAGCCGGGACAGGAGGAGCGAACCGGCGCCGGCGGCCACGGTGAGCCCGGCCGTGAGGACGATGGGCGCCACGTCCGCCACCGACGTCTGCGCGGCCGGGAGCGGTTCGTCGCCCGCGGCCAAGCGGTTCCGGAGGCCCGATAGGAAGAAGATCGAGTAGTCGGTCACGATCCCCAGTAGGAGCGCCACGAGGATCGGCTCCAGCTCGGTGGGCGTCGCCACCCCCAGCCGTCCCAGGGCCCAAGGGACCGCGCGCTCCGTGATCGCGAACGAGACTGCGGCGGCGAGCAGCGTGATGAGCGGAGCCACAGCGGAGCGGTAGTGCCAGGCGACGATCGTCACGACCACCAGCACGGTGATCAGCTCAACGAGGGGCAACGTGTTCCGGATCTCACGCCCCTGAGCCAGCCGCCCGGGCACCGCACCGGTCACCCCGACCAGGGCGTCACCGGGCTGATCGACCCGGAGGCGAGCGAACTTGTGGGCCAGCAGGTCGCGGAGCGACAGGCCGACGTCGGGCCGGAAGAACAGGTAGGTGATCGCGGTGGTGGGTCGGCCACGGTTCCCCGGGAAGATCTGCGGGGCGTCGATCACCGGAAGGCCGCCGGCGATCCGCCGCAGGCCGCGGTAGCGATGCTGGTCGAGGTTGACCACCCGCAGGAGGACCCGTGCCTGGGCCAGGGGGTCAAGCCCGGACCGATCGCGTTGAACCACCATGGTGCGGGACAGCAGGGGGAACCCGAAGATCCTTATGGAGGCGATCTCCGCCCCGAGGGCGCGTGATCGCGGTGGCACCAGGCCGCTCAACCCACCCGACCTCGAGCCCCCGATCCCTGGGAGCATGAGCACCGCCACCACCGATGCCCCGACCCATCCCAGCGAGACGGGGACCCGCAGGGCGACGATCCAACGAGCGTACGCTCGGGAGGCCCGTCGCGTCGGACGCTCGGTGGGGCGGGCGCTCCCAGGCTCGCCGCCGGCCACGATCAGTCGGGAGAGGAGCCGAGCCCGAGTCGGTTCAGCTCAGCATCCGCCAGGTCCTCGTACCGACGCGCGCGGACGTCGCCCCAAGGGTCCTCCGTGATGCCGCTGAGCACGTGGTAGGGCAGCTTCTGGATCGCCCGGCGGGCCAGCTGTTCCTGAACCCACCCCTCATCGGTGGAGGAGGCGAGGAGACGCCGCACCGTCCGCCGATCGCGTCCCCATGAGAGGCGGTGCGGCAGGTACGCGACCACGATCGGGATCACGGTGAGGATGAAGACCGCGACGGCGAGGAGCAGGCTCAAGCGTTCGAAGTTGTTGCGGGTGGACGCGGCGCTCAGGCGCGCGCTCCCGGCGGTCTCCTCGATCCTTCGCTGCACCTGGGTCACGCTCCCGCCCACCAAGGGCAGATCCGCGAACCTCCCCAGGAGGCTCGAGGTGTCGTCCAACGCTCGGCTCGAGGACACGAGGGTGTCGCTCAGGCGCTGCAGGGTCCAGATCTCGTACCCGATCCAACCGGAGAGCCCGAACCAGAGCACCACCCAGGCGATGATGATGGCGTCCATCCGGCGCACGCGTCGTCGGCCGTGCAGGAGCGGGAACGCCCCAGCGTCCATGTGCGCTCTGTACCCACGTGGTCGGATGCCTACCCTGGCGGCGGCGTCTCCATGGCAACGAGCCGGCTCTTGTACGCTCATCGCATGTTCCTGCGGGAGAACGAGGAAGGGCGTCGGATCGCCCCACACCTCTCGCGCGGACAGTGCCTGCTGGACCTGGGAGCGGGCACGGGGTTCATGGCCAGGTGGCTCAGGCAAGCCGCCGGCGTGGAGCCCACGCTGTGCGACCTGGTCGACTACCACAACCGCGACCGGTCGCTCCCGTTCATCCTCCAGACCGATCCGGCCCGCGTGCCGGTGCCGGACGGATCCTTCGACGTGGTGCTGCTGATGTTCGTCTTCCACCACATCGAGCGGTGGGCCGATCAGGAGGCGCTGCTCGACGAGGCCGTCCGGATCGCGCGGCACCGCATCGTGATCGCGGAGGACACCCCCGGGTCGAGGGTGGATCGGGCCTTCAACGTGGCTTGGGACTGGCTGCTGAACTGGAGGCACGGCGTCCCCAAGCCCTTCACCTTCCGCGCCGTGGACGGGTGGATGGAGCTGTTCACCACACGGGACCTGTCGGTCGCACACGCCGAGACGTATCGACCGGTCTGGCCCACGCTGGCCACCTACCCGCACACGTTGTTCGTGCTGGACCGATAGGACGATGCGGATCGTCTTCTCGGACGACGGGCGCGACTTCGTGGGGCGGGATTGGTCTCCGCTCGTGGAGGCCGATCCGGCGGGGACCTTCTTCCATACCCCGCGGTTCCTGAAGCTGTACTGGGAGGAGTTCGGGCGGGAGCCGGCGCATCTGCTGCTCGCTTTCGCCGAGGACGGGCGCGGGACGCAGGTGGGGGCGGTAGCCTTCGAGCGGGACGGGCGGACGCTGCGGTTCCTGGGCGGGACCGAGGTGACGGACTACCAGGGCCCGGTCGCGGTGCCCGAGGTGGCCGACGCGTTCGCCAAGGAGCTGCTCGCGGCCCTGCTCCGCCTGGACGATTGGTCGGAGGCGGATCTCCGGGGGCTCCCGGAGGATCGGGCCTGGCTCCAACGACTGGCCGGGGCGGCCGAGGCCCAGGGCCTGGGTGTCGCGATCAGCGACGAGCAGAACGGTGTGGCCCCCTTCCTCCCACTGCCCGGCTCGTACCAGGAGTACCTCGAGGTCCTGCCCCCCAAGCTGCGGCACGAGATCCGGCGCAAGGCCCGCAAGCTCGAGTCCGAGGCCGGTCCCTACCGGATCCACGTGGCGCATCGGGAGACCCTGGGCGCGCTGCTAGACCGGTTCGTGGAGCTCCACCGCACCAGCGAGGGCCCGAAGGGCGTGTTCATGCAACCGGGGATGGAGATCTTCTTCCGGAGGCTCGGGCAGGAGTTCCTCCCGTTGGGGATCTTCAACCTGGCCTTCATCGAGGTGCAGGGGGAGCAGGTGGCCGGGACCATCGCCTTCCGCTTCGGGGGCACGTACTTCCTGTACAACTCGGCCTTCGACCATCGGTGGCGACAGCTGGCGCCCGGGATGGTCCTGGTGGCCGAGGACATCCGGATCGCCATCGAGGGCGGGTGCACCGCCTTCGACCTGCTGAAGGGCGACTATGGGTACAAGTACCGGTTCGGGGCGTACCCGCGGTCCATCAAGCGTTTGATGGTCCGCCGATGAGGCGCCTAGCTACTGCCGGACGGTGCCGCTCGCGATGACACGGCCGCTCGCGTCCCGGATCGTCACCCGATCGAAGGGCCGCAGGTCCGAAGAGCTCACGAGCCAGCTCGATGCCTCCCCGCCACTACCGAACTCCAGCGGGTGCATGTCGATCGTCCGCCCGTCGGCCGTCGACAGGGTGACCGAGGCCTGGCCCTGCACCCCGGGAGCCCGGGCCAGGATCAGCACCCAGCTCTGCTCCACCTTCGAGTCGTAGAGCACGGCGCTGCCCTCCACGGCTTGGCCACCGCTGGGTCGCAGCGTGCCCACCCGTACGTTCTCGCCGCCCAGCACACCGAGGAACCGCTCGTACTTGTCGGCCGTGGCCTGGAACCGGCCGGCGCGCACGGTGGCCATGCCCCCCCAGGCCAGGGATCCCGCCAGCACGACGGCTGCGGCGGCCCAGGCCAGCCACGGCGGGTGCCGGTGGTGGGCCGGTTCCGGCGTGGAGGCCGCCCACTCCTCCTCCAGGACGCTCAGGACCCGGTCCCGGACCTCGGGCGGGGGCTCGACCTGGTGCGCGGCTCGGGCGAAGGTGCCGATACCTTCCTCCAGGGCTCGCAGCTCCCGCCGGCACGATCCGCAGCCCCGCAGGTGGCCCTGCACCTGCTCGTCTCGCGAGGCCTCCAGGGTTCCCAGGAGGTGCTCGGCCAGCTGCTCACGGACCTCGTCACACGTCACGTTCGACCTCCAGCGCTTCCCGAAGCTTCAGCAGCGCGGATCGGATCCGGGTCTTGGCGGTTCCCACGGGGATCCCTTCCAGCTCGGCCACCTCGGCGCTCGTCTTGCCGCCGAAGTACGCGAGCTCCAGGGCCGCCCGCTGGCCGTCCGAGAGGCCGGCCATGGCCCGCCGTGCCCGGGCGGCCATGTCCTCGGTCGCCGCGAGGTCGTCGGGGCCGGGCTCGGGCGAGGCCTCGGGCGCCGGCCCGAGCGCCTCCAGCGTCCGAGCCTGGAGGACCCGGCGACGCAGACCGTCGATCGCGAGGCTCCGGGCCACCAGGAGGACCCAGGTGTCCAGTCGCCCCTTCCGCTCGTCGAAGCGATCGGCGCTCCTCCACAGCTTCACGAAGGTGTCCTGCACCAGATCCTGCGCCGCCTGATCGTTGCCGAGCATCACGATTCCCAACCCGTAGACCCTGGAGGCGTAGCGGGAGTACAGGGCCTCGGCGGCGGCCGGGTCCCGCTCTCCGAACGCCCGCATCAGCTGGGCGTCCGAACCGGGGTCGGAAGGACGCACTCTCAGCACGTTAGTTGTTGGGAGTACGAACCTCGGCGGGGCCGGGTTCACTCCCGGCGGCGGGATCCACGCGGCTACTCGACGAATGCTCGGATGTTCCGCAGGACGGCCTGGGCGATGTCCTCGTCCCCACCGATCACCAGGTTCCCATCGTCCAGGACGTGATCGGCGGGCACGCGCCGCCCCGCCACCAGGGCGAAGGCGGAGGCCCGACCCTCGATGAAGGCGTCCGGCTTCTTCTCCTCCGATGGGTTCTCTCGGGGAGCCAGGCCCCAGTGCCAGTTCCCTCCGCCCACGCCCTCCAGGTCCACCTGCAGGCTCCGACCGGGGAACGACAGGCCGGAGAGCCCGAGAGCGTAGGGCAGCATCCTGATCCCCATGTCGATGATCAGGAACAGCGGCCAGTGCTGGAGGTTCTCCTGCAGCCCGGCCCCCTCCCGGATGTCCTCGCCGTGCAGCCACCACTCGACGATCCGCGACTGCACCAGGTAGCGGACCCCGATATCCCCGGCCACCCACGGCACCCGGCGCTGGTCCCACTCGGTCGGCGGGATGTCGGCCAGACGGGACAGGAACAGGTCCGCGGCCCGCCCCCAGTCGGTGATGATCTGCCGGGAAGACTGCTCGGAGCGAACCCCCACCGCCCACTCGTTGAAGCCTTCGACCCAGAAGTCGCCGTCGTTGGCTCGCCGGAACCCGGCGAACTCCTGCGCCTCCTCGCCGGCCACGACCTGGGCGGCCGCGTACTCCTGGGCGACGAGGTGGGCCATCACGTCGCGGTTGCGCCAACCGGGGCAGGCGCTCGGTGCCTCCCACGAGTCGGGGGAAGCGTACTGGATGGTGCGTCCCAGCCGCGCTCGCTCGGCGCTGGCGATCCCCAGCAGCTGCGTGCGATCCGGGGTCACGTCTAGCCTGCTCCTTCCTCGGCCGTTCGGGGTCCGCGTCCGGTCCTCGGCACCGGGCGCGGCGGAATCGTACCGTACGGCCATGCGGGTCTTGGTGGCTCCCGACAAGTTCCGCGGCACGCTCACGGCGATCCAGGCGGCCCGGGCCATCGCGACCGGGTGGCGACGCGCCAGGCCTGGAGACGAGGTGGTCGAGCTGCCGATGGGGGACGGCGGGGAGGGCACGCTCGACGCGCTGGTCGAGGCGCTCGGCGGCGACCGGCGGCGGGTCCCGGTGCGGGGACCGCTGGGGGACCCCACGACCGCGGAGCTCGGGCTGGTGCCCGGTGCCTCAGGGCTCACGGGGGTCGTCGAGATGGCCCGGGCCTCGGGCCTGCAGCTGCTCGCCGAGTCCCGCCGGGACCCGCTACGGACCACCACGCTCGGCACCGGCGACCTGATCCGCGCAGCCTGCGCGGAGCACCCGGCCGAAGTGCTGGTCTGCATCGGGGGCAGCGCCACGAACGATGGAGGCGCGGGGATGGCCCAGGCCCTGGGGATCCGGCTCCTGGATGCGGAGGGGCGCGACATCACGACCGGGGGTGCGGCGCTCCTGGATCTGGCCCGGATCGATGCGGGAGGGCTGGACCGCTCCTGCCGGTCGGTGCGTTTCGTGGTGGCGAGCGATGTGGACAACCCGCTCACCGGTCCCGAGGGCGCCTCGGCCGTCTATGGACCGCAGAAGGGCGCGGGGCCCGAGGACGTGGTGCTCCTGGATCGAGCCCTGGGGCACCTGGCCGCAGTGGTGCATCGCGATCTGGGGATCGACGTGCGGGCCCTCCCTGGAGCCGGGGCCGCGGGGGGGCTCGGCGCCGGCCTGGTCGCCTTCCTGGGGGCCCATATCCGCCCCGGGGTCGACCTGGTGATGGAGGCCGTGGGGTTCGCCGAGCGCCTGCAGGTCGCCGATGTGGTGGTGACGGGAGAGGGATCCCTGGACGAGCAGTCGCTCCGGGGCAAGGTCCCGGCCGGTGTCCTGCGGGTCTGCCGGGAGGCGCGGGTCAGGGCCCTGATCCTCTCCGGCCGCGCGGGGGTGCATCCGGAGGGCGTGCCGGTGGCGTCCCTGGTCGAACGGTTCGGGACGCGGCGTGCGATGGAGGAGGCCCGTCCCGCGCTCGAGGATCTGGCCGCCGAGATCGCGGCAGGCTGGTCCGGGCTATCGTTCGGCTGATGAGCCGAGCCGTGGACCGTTTCGTCGATGCCGCCGGGATCATGGGCCACCGGGTCGAGGTGCGCCGCTTCCCGCAGGGGACCAGGACCGCGTCGGAGGCGGCCGCGGCGATCGGTTGCCGGGTGGAGCAGATCGTCAAGTCGCTGGTGTTCATGGCCGACGGTCGGCCCGTCCTCGCCCTCACCTCGGGGGCGAACCGCGTGGACACCGCTCGGCTGGCCACGCTCGCCGGCGCCGCCGAGGTGCGCCGTGCCTCCCCCGACGAAGCCCGTGCCGCTACCGGCTATGCGATCGGCGGGACGCCGCCTCTGGGTTGTGAACCTCGTTCCGGAGAGCGGCTCCGCGTGTTCATCGACCGGGACCTCATGTCCTTCGACGTGGTGTGGGCGGCGGCCGGTGCGCCCGACGCGGTGTTCCCGCTGAGTCCCGACGAGCTGGTGCGGCTGAGCGGAGGAGCGGTCATCGGGTTCGCCCAGATGAGCTCGCCGGAGGAGCCCTAGGCTTCGGCGGTCCGTGGAACGGGACCGCAGGCGCTGGGTCCGTTCGGGAGGGTTCCGCCGATCCCACTACCTGGCCGGCGACCTGGCGCTCCTGAGCGAGATCTGGGCCGCGGCCGGGACCCCCCGAGGCCGTCTTTCCGCACCACGCCGCAGGAGCAGGTGGCCGCGACGGGGCTCGGGCGGTCGATCTGCGGGAAACCTGACTGGTTCGGTCGTATTTGCGGGTAGAATCGCTGAAGACCCAGCTACGGAGGAACGACCATGCAGCTCACCGAGATGGCCGCCGGCAAGGTGAAGGAGCTCCTCGAGGAGGAGGGTCGCTCGGACATCGCCCTGCGGGTGGCCGTGCAGCCCGGGGGATGCTCGGGCCTCCGCTACGCGATGTACCTGGACGACCAGCTCTCGGACTCGGATCTGGCGGAGGACCAGTTCGGCGTCCGGGTGGTGGTGGACAAGATGAGCGCTCCCTACCTGAGCCAGGCCACCATCGACTTCGTCGACAGCCTCGAGGCTACCGGCTTCACCATCGACAACCCCGCCGCGCAGGGCTCCTGCGCCTGCGGTCACTCCTTCCACTGAGCGACCACCGCTGAGCGGACCACCGCCCGGTGCAGCGCCGCAGACCCAGGTCCCGGTTCTAGGGTCGTCGTCCTAGGGCATCGGCGCGCCGGTCCCGGTGGAAGGACGGCTTGGGGCCCCAGGCGCCCTCATCATGCGGTGGCACGGTGGACGTGGAGGTTGATGAGCATGGACGCGATCCCCTTCACGCCGCACCTGTATCACCAGCTGCACGACTGGATCTTCATGGGGGCGATCGTCGTGGCCTTCGCGATCCCGCAGATCGTCGCGATGATCCGCCACCGCAGCTGGCGGCACCAGGTCATGTCGGCGTTCCGCTAACGCGGCACCGGGTCAGGCCACCTCGTCGAGGGCCGCGGAAAGGCCCTCTTGGAGCTCGACCAGCTCGGCACCGTCGATCACCAGAGCCGGCGAAACCTGCATCGCTCCGGTCCCGAGCGCCCGGGTCATGATGCCGGCGTCTCGGCAGGCCGCGACGGCCTTGGCGGGCAGCGCCGGGTCGTCGCGGATGGCCCCGGTGGACAGCTGCACGGCCGCCACCACCCCCGTCCCCGAGCGGATCTCCTCGACCAGAGGGTGCTCGAGCAAGGGAGCAAGCGCTCCAGCCAGATCACCTTCCAGCTGGAGGGCGCGCTTGGGCAGTCCCTCGCGCTCCAGGATCTGAAGGTTCGCCAGGGCGGCCGCCGCCACCGCCGCGTGCCCCGAGTACGTGTAGCCGTGGCGGAACATCCCCGCACCGGGACGCCAGAACGCATCCGCCACGCGCGGTGACGCCACCACCGCGCCCATCGGGAGGTAGCCGCTGGTGATGCCTTTGGCGCAGGTCATGAGGTCGGGTTGAAGGTCCCACCGGGTGCTGGCGAACCACTCGCCGACCCGTCCGAACCCGGTGATGACCTCATCGGCCACGAACAGCACGCCGGTCTCACGGCAGATCTGGCGGACCTCGTCCAGGTAGCCCTGGGGCGGTGCGAACACGCCGCCGGCGCCGATGATGGGCTCGCAGAAGAAGGCCGCCACGCGCTCGGGTCCCGCGAAGGCGATGGCGTCGCGAAGCTCCTGCGGCGAGTCCCAGGCCACCCGCACCACGTCGCCCACCAGCGCGCCGTAGCCGGACGCGTTGGCGTCGATCCCGGCCAGGCTGGTGCCGGCGATGTGCATACCGTGGTAGGCCCGTTCTCGGGTCACGAACAGGGTGCGGTCGGTCTGCCCCTCCAACTGCCAGTAGCGCCGGGCGATCTTCGCCGCCGTGTCGATCGAGTCCGATCCACCGCTGGTGAGGAACACGCGGCTGTCCGCAACCGGCGCGATGGCCGCTACTCGCTCGGCCAGCTCGATGGCCGGCCGCGTGGCCAGGTCGCCGAAGGCCGAATAGGCGGGCAGCTTCCGGAGCTGCGCACCGGCCGCCGCCGCGATCTCCTCGCGCCCGTAGCCCACGTTGCAGTACCAGAGGGCCGCGGTGGCGTCGAGGTAGCGACGTCCGCCCTCGTCCCACACGTGGACGCCCTCACCCCGCTCGATCACCAGCTCGCCCTCGGTCTCCGTGGCGGCCATGTCGGCGAAGGGATGCCAGAACCGGCCCATGGAGGGCCCACCCTACCAGTGCGGACGGGCCAGAGCGCACCTCCCGGCGGAGCAGCGCGTATAGCTGGGTTCCGGCCCGGACCCGAGGAGCTCAGTCCGGGTCGTAGGCCAGGTTCGGGCGGAGCCAGCGCTCCGCCTCGGCCCGACCGAAGCCCCTGCGCCGGGCGTACTCCTGGACCTGATCGGCCCCGATCCGCCCTACGTTGAAGTACCGCGCGGCCGGGTGTCCCAGATACAGACCCGACACGCTGGCGGCCGGCGTCACCGCGCAGGTCTCCGTGAGCTCCATGCCGAGGTCGCCCGCTTCGAGCAGCTCGAAGAGCGTGCGCTTCTCGCTGTGATCGGGACACGCCGGGTAGCCGAACGCAGGGCGGATGCCCCGGTATCGCTCGGCCACCAGGTCCTCCGCGGGCATCTTGGGACCGGTCTCGTACCAGTCCCGGCGGGCCCGCTCGTGCAGCTGCTCGGCGAACGCCTCCGCCAGCCGGTCGGCAAGCGCCTTGACCATGATCGCCCGGTAGTCGTCGTGGTCGGCCTCGAACCGCGCCACCAGCTCATCCACGCCCAGGCCGGCCGTCACCGCGAACGCGCCCACGTGGTCGCGCAATCCCATCTCGACGGGAGCCACGTAGTCGGCCAGTGAGCGGTTCGGTCGACCGTCCCCGTGGTCCACCTGCTGGCGGAGCATCGGGAACCGGACGCCGGAGCCCAGGACGATGTCGTCCCCCTCGGCCCAGGCCGGCCAGAACCCGTAGACGCCACGGGCCCGGATGGACCCGTCGGAGACGATCCGGTCGAGCAGCTCGTTCGCGTGCTCGAAGAGCTCGGTCGCGGCGGCCCCGTACCGGGGGTGCTGCAGGATGGCCGGGTACCGTCCCTTCAGCTCCCAGGCGGTGAAGAAGAACGTCCAGTCGATGTAGGACCGCAGGGCCTGGATCGACGCGTCCACCACTCGCGGGCCGATGAACCCCGGGGCGGACAGGTCCTCCTGGTGCCACACGATCGGCGTGCGGTTGGCGGTGGCCTGCTCGTAGCGGAGGAGCGGTCGGAGGTCGCGCTCGGCGTGTTGCCGACGGAGTCGGTCCTGCTCCTCCCGGTTCTCGCGGTCGAACGTCTCCCGCCGGCCGGGGTCGAGGAGGTTCGAGACCACGCCCACCACCCGGGACGCGTCGATCACGTGGACCGTCGGGTTGCCGTACTCGGGGGCGATCTTCACCGCCGTGTGCTGCCTCGAGGTGGTGGCGCCGCCGATCAGCAGGGGCAGGTCCAGGCCCCGTCGCTCCATCTCCTTGGCCACACCGACCATCTCGTCCAGCGAGGGCGTGATCAGCCCGGAGACGCCGACGATGTCGCAGCCCTCGTCCCGCGCCGTGTCCAGGAGCCGGTCGGCGGGCACCATGACGCCGAGGTCGATCACCTCGTAGCCGTTGCAGCCGAGGACGACGCCGACGATGTTCTTGCCGATGTCGTGAACGTCGCCCTTAACCGTGGCGAGCAGGATCCGGCCCGCGGGCTCGCCCTGCGCCAGCCCCAGCTCCTC